>JBFMDX010000002.1:300000-460503 GCA_040753795.1 Thermodesulfobacteriota bacterium | reverse complement strand
TATAACGTATTTTCAATAAAATCAAGCATATAATTTGATTTTTGACTGGTTTTTAAAGAAAAAAAATTGTAATTTTTAACCATAAAAACGGGGGCTCAAACGACAGGCTGTTGGACAGCCTGTTCAGCCTTCCTGAACCCGAAAAAACAGCGAGGGAACATGAGTCTCATTGTTCAGAAATTCGGGGGCACGTCGGTGGGCGACATCGACCGCATCCGCAACGTGGCCAACCGGGTGATCAAAACGTACAAGGCCGGTCACGACGTGGTGGTGGTGCTGTCGGCCATGGCCGGCGTCACGGACAGCCTGATCCGGCTGGCCAACCAGGCCTCCACCGATCCGGATCCGCGGGAACTGGACGCGCTCATGGCCACCGGCGAGCAGACCACGGTGGCGCTCATGGCCATGATGCTGACCGACATGGGCTACAAGGCCCGCTCCCTGCTCGGTCACCAGGCCGACATCCTGACCGATTCGGCCGCCACCAAGGCGCGCATCATCAGCATCGGCGACGCCAAGATCAAACAGCTGCTGGCCGAAAAATACATCGTGCTGGTGGCCGGCTTCCAGGGCTATGACAAGGATGGCAACATCACCACCCTGGGCCGGGGCGGGTCGGACACCTCGGCCGTGGCCATTGCCGCCGGCATCAAGGCCGATGTCTGCGAAATTTACACCGACGTGGACGGCGTCTACACCGCCGACCCCTCGGTCTGCAAAAAAGCCCGCAAGCTGCCCGTCATCTGCTATGACGAAATGCTGGAAATGGCCAGCCTGGGCGCCAAGGTATTGCAGATCCGCTCCGTGGAATTTGCCAAAAAATACAACGTGCCGGTGCACGTCAGAACATCTTTCAGCGAGGAGGAAGGAACCATGGTTGTTGATGAAGAAACCGTTGGAATGGAACGGGTGATTATTTCGGGAGTGACCTGCACCAAGGATGCCGCCCGCATTACCTTTACCAGGGTGCCGGACCAGCCGGGCGTTTCTTCCAAGATCTTCTCGCCCCTGGCCGAGGCCAACATCCTGGTGGACATGATCATTCAGAACACCCGGGCCAGCGGCAACACCGACCTGACCTTCACCGTGCCCCGGGGGGATTTCAAGAAAGCCCTGGCCATTTCAAAGAAAACGGCCAAGAAGATCAAGGCCGAAGACGTGCTGACCGCGGAAAACATCGCCAAGGTCTCGGTCATCGGCGTGGGCATGAAGAGCCATTCGGGCGTGGCCGCCACCATGTTCGCGGCCCTGGCCAAGGAAAACATCAACATTATGATGATCAGCACCTCGGAGATCCGCATCTCCTGCGTGATCGAGGAAAAATACGCCGAACTGGCCGTGCAGGTCCTGCATACCGCCTTTGGCCTGGACAGCGAATCGTGAAGCACTTCACCGTCCGGCAGCTCATGTTCGTCATGGCTGCCGGACTTTCCATCCTGATGCTGTCGGCCTGGCTGCATTAGCCCGCCGGCGAAGCCCGGGTTAAACCGCTCCATTCTTCTTTAAAAATTCATACCGGTCCGCCAGGGCCGCAAAGACGTTGACCACGTCATGGGCGGTGGGATAGACCATGATGCCCTTGTTGAGCAGGTTGAGAATGGCCTCGTAATTGCGGCGGATGGCCAGGCGCAGAACCTTGGAAGTGACCAGCAGGGGCAGGCCCCACTTGCCGGAATACTCGATGAGCACCTGGCTTAAAGCCACCTCTTCATCAATCACCCGCCGGGCGCCTTTTTTGACCGGATTGTGTTCCTGGGGAAAATTGACCGGATCGACCATGGAATAAATCCAGCCGATGCCGTTGAAGATGACGCCGTCAAAGGCGCCGCTTTCCATGAGAATGGGGATAATTTCCCTGGGGCCGCCGTAGCCCAGGCCGGCCACCATGTCCACCGGGTTGTTCGGACTCCACCAGGCCGGAAGATGCTTCTTGAGTTCGGCAATGGTGGCCGGGGGAAGCGGCGCCAGATCCAGGCCCCTGTCCGCAAGGGCATCGGCGGTCAGTACGCCCTGGCCGCCGCCGCCGGTCAGTACACAGACCCGGCGGCCCTTTGGCAGGGGGGTGGTGACAAAGGCCGCGGCCAGCACGGCGGCTTCTTCCAGGGTCCGGGCGCGGATCAGCCCGGCCTGACGGCAGGCCCCGTCGAACACGTCATCCGAGCCGGCCAGAGACCCGGTGTGGGAGGAGGCGGCTCGGCCGCCCTCCCGGGTCCGGCCGCTCTTGATGATGATGACCGGTTTTTTCAGGGCCGTGTCCCGGGCTTCCCGGAAAAAGGCCCGACCCTCGCCGGCCCCTTCCATGTAAAGCAGCACAACCCGGGTGGCCGGGTCTTCCCGGAAATAGGCCAGGTAATCGGGCCAGGTAAGGTCGGCGCAGTTGCCGGTCGAGACCACCTTGGAACAGCCGAATCCGAACTCCGCGAGCTGTTCCGACAGCTCGGTGGAAATCCCGCCGCTCTGGCTGGCAATGCCGATGACGCCCGGGTCCGGCCGAAAAGTCGGGAACCAGGGATAAAATTTCGCGTCCGGAGCGGCGATGCCCTGGCCGTTGGGACCGACCAGCACCATTCCGCCGGCCCTGGCACGCTTGAGCATTTCATTCTGAAGGACCCTGCCCCTGTCGCCCAGCTCCGCGAAACCGGAGGTAATGACAATGGCCGCCGGAATGGCTTTGGCGACGCAATCGGAGATGACTTCCGGAACGCCGTCGGCCGGCACGATAATCACGGCCAGGTCGATCGGGCCGGGAATATCTTTTACCGAGGGATAGGCCGTCAACCCGTGAACCGCTTTTTCTTTAGGATTGACCGGATATATTTTGCCGGCAAAACCGCCCAGGAGAACATTGATCGAAACGATCCCGCCCCATTTGGCGAAACTGTTGGAAGCGCCGATGAGGGCCACGGACCGGGGAGAAAATATCTTTTCCATCTTCTGAATGCGTTCGTTCATTATCGCTGCCTTTGATCTGTCTTGCTGATTACCCCGGCCTGTGCCGGGGGCAAAGTTTTTTGTTATGGCCGGTATGAATAGCAACAGCGGTCATTCCTGTCAACCCGGGAGACGACATGGCCCGCTCCGCGGAGGGGTCAAGGGATCAAGGGGCCGAGGGTTTGTTATTGAAATATTTTACAATCGCTTCTATAGTTTTTTCTGATATGTCCATTTTTACCATGACTATCATTTTTTATTTAAGGAATCGACATGGGAACCGATATACATAAAATCAAATGGACCATGGCTGCCCTGGCCCGACTGGTGACATGGATCGTAAAGCTCTGGTTCGGAACGGTCCGGGTCAAGGTAATTGATCAGGACATTTATGATCAGTATTTTACCAACCACCGCACCACCGGCAATGTCGTGGCCGGGGCCTGGCATCGCAACGCCATTTTTTTCTTTTATCATTTCCGGAAATTGAACAACGCCTGCACCCTGGTCAGCCGCAGCAAAGACGGCGACTTCACGGCCAGGGTGGCGGAACTGTTCGGTTATGACGTCATCCGGGGGTCTTCATCCAAAGGCGGCCACGAGGCCCTGATGGAGATGGTGGATTACATGAACCGGGAACCGGCCAAGATCTGCGGCACGCCCATGGATGGCCCACGGGGGCCGGCGCGGGTCATGAAAAAAGGGATGCTGGTTCTGGCCATGGAAACCGACTCCTGGTTTATTCCCATGGCCTGCTCCGGAACCCGTGTCATCACCTTCCACAAGGCCTGGGATAAGACCATCATCCCCAAGCCTTTCAGCACCATATATATGACCTTCGGCACGCCGATCAAAATCCCGAAGGGCACTTCCAAGGAAGCGCTGGAAAAGATTAGAGAGGAAAAAGAAACCGAGCTGAACCGGATCACCGACCGGGCGGATGACATATCCGGATATGCCTGATCATTGTTTCCATCCGGCCGATAAGTTATAATCCGGCACATTTCTTTTTCGAGCAAGGTAAAGGAGATTCAGCCCCATGCCCATGTCAGACACCTTTAAGAAGCGCCTTTTCCCGAAGGTGGAAAAAATAGCCGACCACTTCGGCACCCCCTTCCATATTTATGACGAGGCCGGCATCCGCGAAACCGGCCGGGCACTGGTGTCCGCCCTGGCCGGGGCGCCAGGTTTCAGGGAGTTCTTCGCGGTCAAGGCCCTGCCCAACCCGAAAATCATGGAAATCATGAAGTCCATGGGATTCGGGTTCGACTGCAGCTCCATCCCGGAGCTGGTCCTGTCGAGGAAACTCGGCGCCGGGCCGGACGACATCATGTTCACCTCCAACAACACCTCGGCCGAGGAGTTCGCCGCGGCCCTGGCCGAAGGCGGCTGCATCCTCAACTTAGACGACATCTCGCTTATCGACAAGGTGCCCAAAATTCCCGACCTGATCTGTTTCCGCTACAACCCCGGTGAAAGGCGCACCGGCAACGCCATCATCGGCAACCCGGTGGAAGCCAAGTACGGCCTGACCCACGACCAGATGGTTGCCGCCTATCAGGCCGTGTATGACAGGGGCGTCCGGCGGTTCGGCCTGCACGCCATGATCGCCTCCAACGAACGCAACTACACCTACATGGTCACTACCGCCGAAATGCTCCTTGACCTGGCCGGGGAGATTTCCCGGGCCGTGCCCGTCCGGTTCGAGTTCATCAATATCGGCGGGGGACTTGGCATCCCCTACCGTCCAGAAGACAAACCCCTGGACATCAAGGCCATGGGGGAAAACATCGCCGCCGCCTTTTTCCGTTTTTCCCAGAACAACGGCTATGCGCCGAACCTGTTCATCGAAAGCGGCCGCTACATGACCGGCCCCCACGGTGCCCTGGTCACCCGGGTTATCAACCACAAGGACATTTACAGAAAATATGTGGGCGTGGACGCCAGTATGTCGGCCCTGATGAGGCCCGGCATCTACGGCGCCCACCATGAGATCAGCGTGCCCGGCCGGGAGGGTGGCAACCTGGAGCGGGTGGACGTGGTCGGTGCCCTGTGCGAGAACATCGACAAGTTCGCCGTCCAGCGCCTGATCCCGGAAACCCGGGAGGGAGACCTGATGGTGATCCATGATACCGGCGCCCACGGCATTGCCATGGGGTTCAACTACAACGGCCGGCTGCGGCCCAAGGAGCTGCTGCTGCGCGAAGACGGGGCCGTGGAGCTCATCCGCCGCCAGGAAACCATGGACGATTATTTCGCTACGCTGAAGTTTGAGAAAAAAGTTTTAAGTGATTAAGTTTTAAGTGGTTAAGTGTTAAGTGTTAAGTTTTAAGTGGTTGAGACATATGTGGTTAAGGTGTTGGCGGTTGGGGATGTTGAAGCGATCGATTGTAGTTGTTTTATTTTTTCAGATCAGTTGTTGACCTTACAGAATATTGAGGCTTTAATCACTTAAAACTTAATCACTTAAAACTTAACACTTAACACTTAACCACTTTTTTATCGACGTTCCGGCAATTTAAAACACTATAAAAGTCTACCGTACTTCTAATGAAACCCGTCGTCGTCATCATCGGTCGGCCCAATGTCGGCAAATCGACCCTGTTCAACCGTCTGACCCGGTCCATGGACGCCCTCGTCGACGACCTGCCGGGCGTGACCCGGGACCGTCATTACGGGAACGCCCAGTGGAACGACGTGCCCTTTACCATTGTGGACACCGGCGGTTTCATGACCGGCGATCCGGACGAGATCGTCACCCAGGTCAATTTTCAGATCCGCCAGGCCGTTGAAGATGCCGATGCCATCATCATGGTGCTCGACGGCAAGCATGGCCTCTCCCCATACGACCGGGAGATGATGACCCTTCTCCGGGATTGCGTCTGCCCGGTTTTCCCTCTGGTCAACAAGATCGACGGTGAGGGAAGCGAACCGAACAGTTATGAATTCCACAGCCTCGGCATAGAAAAAATTTATCCGGTGTCCGCCACCCATGGTTACGGGATCAACACCTTTCTGGACGAGCTGACGGCGGCCCTGCCCAAAGTTGAACCGGAGCCCGAGGAAGACGACAGAATCAAGGTGGCGGTGATCGGCAAGCCCAATGTCGGCAAGTCCACCCTGATCAACCGCATCCTCGGAGAGGAGCGGTTGATCGTCAGCGACATTCCCGGCACCACCAGGGACAGCCTGGATACCCTCTGCGAAAGAAACGGCCGTTCCTATCTGCTGATCGACACGGCGGGTTTGCGCCGGAAAAGCCGGGTGGAGGAAAAGCTGGAAAAGTTCTCCGCCCTGAAAACCTTACGAAGCATCGACCGCTGTGACGTGGCCCTGATTCTGATCGATGCCGCCGAAGGCGTCACCCAGCAGGACATCACCGTGGCCGGATACGCCTATGAAAACCGCTGCAGCTGCATCTTTGTCCTCAACAAATGGGATATGGCCAGGAAAGAAGGCAAAAAGATCAAATCCTATTTCGAGGACATCCGGGACCAGGCCAAATTCCTGAGCTTCGCCCCCATTGTTACGATTTCGGCCAAAACCGGCTGGCACCTGGACGACCTGTTCACGCAGATCAACGCGGTCTATGATCAGTACACCTGTCAGATCACCACCGGCGCCCTGAACACGATCATCAAAAATGCGGTGGAGCGGACCCAGCCGTCCCTGCACAAAGGCCATCGCCTGAAGTTCAATTACGCCACCCAGATCTCCACCCGGCCGCCGGCGTTTGTCTGCTTCGTCAATTTTCCCGATGCCGTTCACTTCTCCTACCAGCGTTATCTGATCAACGCCCTGCGGAAAGCCACCGGCCTGGACAAAATACCCCTGCGGCTCTTCTTCCGGGAAAAAACGGGACGAATTGATTATGCCGCCAAAAAGGGGAAAACGCCGAAACGAAATACGCCGAAACGAGCTAAATGAGTTTAGGGGGGGTAGCGTGGTTAAGTGTTAAGTGATTAAGTGGTTATGTATTTAAGTGATTAAGTGGTTAAGAAGATGAGCGGTATCCGATTACAAGAATACAAAACTAACACATAACAATTCCTTAAAACTTAAAACTCTATTAGATATCAAAGATGAACACCCCCCGCCAACCCCAGTTCGCCTCCGCCGCCCGGCCCCTGGCCGACCGCATGCGGCCGAACACCCTGGAGGAACTGGCCGGGCAGGAGCAGATCACCCGGCCCGGTTCCCTGTTCCGCGCGGCCCTGGAAAAGGACAGCCTCTTTTCCATGATCCTGTGGGGTCCGCCCGGCTGCGGCAAGACGACCCTGGCCAACGTCATCGCCAACATGACCGGCGCGGATTTCGTCCAGATTTCGGCGGTGCTTTCGGGGGTCAAGGAGATCCGGGCCGTGATCGACGAGGCCCGGGAACGGCGGGACCGGTCCGGCGCGAGAACCGTCCTGTTCGTGGATGAAGTACACCGCTTCAACAAGGCTCAGCAGGACGCTTTTCTGCCCCATGTGGAAAGCGGCCTGGTCACCCTCATCGGCGCCACCACCGAAAACCCCTCCTTTGAAGTCATCCCGGCCCTTATGTCCCGGTGCCGGCTGATCATTATGGAGCCGGTCGGGAAAGAAGCCATGAAAGGGGTCCTGCGGCGGGCCCTGAGCGATACTCAAAACGGTCTGGGCGCCAAGGGCCTGACCCTGTCCGACGAGGCCATGGAGCACATCGTCGATCTTTCCGACGGCGACGTGCGCACGGCCTTGAACAGCCTGGAGGCATCGGCCCTGCTGCGGCCGGCCGGAGACGGACCGGGAGAAATCACCCTGGAACTGGTGGAGGCGGCCCTGGACAAAAAGGCCATGCTCTACGACAAGACCGGCGAAGAGCACTACAACCTGATTTCGGCCATGCACAAAAGTTTGCGGGGCAGTGACCCGGACGCGGCCGTGTACTGGGTGGAGCGCATGCTCGGGGCCGGAGAGGATCCGTTTTATATCCTGCGGCGGATGGTGCGGTTCGCCTCCGAGGATATCGGTAACGCCGATCCGGCCGCCCTGGGCTTGACTCTGGACGCCATGGAGGCCTACCGTTTCCTCGGTTCCCCCGAAGGGGATCTGGCCATCATCCAGGCCACGATTTATCTGGCCACCGCCCCCAAAAGCAACAGCGCTTATGTCACCAGCAACACCGTCAAGGCGGTCATCCGGGAGACCGGCTACCTGCCGGTTCCCAAGCACATCCGCAACGCGCCCACCCGGCTGATGAAGGAGATCGGCTACGGCCAGGGGTACAAGTACGCCCATAACTTCAAAGAGGCCTTTGCCCCCCAGGATCATCTGCCGGAAAAGCTGGCCGACGCCGTCTATTATCATCCCACGGAGCGAGGATATGAGAAGACGATCAAATCGAGGCTTGACAGGTGGCGGGAGTTGAGACGACAATACAAGAAAGAGAAGAATAAGCCGGATACGGAAGCATGACGGAATAAGTAAGAAGTCTTTTGTTCGCTCCTCGACCCTTTTGGGCGGGATCAATGCCCTTCGCTGAATTTCTCGAACTCGGGCTTCGCCCTCAAACAACGAGAAATTCCTGACGCGAAGGCCGTTGATCCCGATTTTCCCAAAATGCTCGGGGGTCGCTCACAAAAGCTTCTTACGCATCCGTCAGCACTAATAGGCAGGTTGTCATCCCGGCCAGTAGAGCGAAGCGGAACGTGAGCCGGGATCCAAGCAAAAGGAAGATTGTCTCTTGATCGAGGTCGTCCACCTAATTAAAAAATACGGCTCGTTTGAAGCGGTCAGGGATATTTCCCTGTCCATCGTCAAAGGAGAAGTCTACGGATTCATCGGGCCTAACGGCGCCGGAAAAACCACCACCATCAGCATCATGGGCGGCATTCTGGCCCCCACTTCCGGAACGGTACGCATCTGCGGCATCGACATGGCCGAAGAGCCGGAGGCAGCCAAGATGCGGATCGGGTTCATCCCCGACCGGCCCTACCTTTACGAAAAGCTGACGGCCATGGAGTTCTTGAAATTCACGGCCGACCTCTACCACATGGACAAGTCGATCTTCGTCAAAAAAGCCGAGGAACTGCTGGGGCTGTTTTCCTTAGAAGCCTGGGGGGATCATCTGATCGAATCCTTTTCCCACGGCATGAAACAGCGCCTCATCATGGTCGGCGCCCTGCTCCACCAGCCCGAGGTGCTGGTGGTGGACGAGCCCATGGTGGGTCTCGATCCACGGGGGCAGAAAATGGTCAAAGGCTTGTTCCGGAACCTGGCCGAAAACGGCGTAACCATATTCATGTCCACCCACACGTTGAGCGTGGCAGAGGAGGTGTGTGACCGGGTGGGGGTGATCCATGAAGGCCGGCTGATCGCCACCGGCTCCATTGAAGACCTGCATCTCCAGGCCGGGACCGACCGCTCGGACCTGGAGGAAGTCTTTCTCCGGTTGACCCAGGAGTCGGAAGAACCTTTTAGTGAGGGTTCAAGGGGACAAGGGGTCAAGGCATAAAATGTAGGGGCGGCCTCCACCGGCCGCCCGCGCACGAGTTCGCAACAATCCTGTTTAATGAGGAGGTCGCTATGATAGAACGCCTGCTTCAACAAATCGCCTGGCTGGGGCATGACGCCTTCCGCGTGGACGCATCCAAAACGATTTATTTTGATCCCTATCAGATCGCGGCCGGTAAAACGGCGGATCTGATTCTAATTTCACACGAACATTTCGATCACTGCAGCCCGGAGGACGCGGCCCGGGTCCAGGGGCCGGATACGGTCATCGTCACGGAAAAAGATTCGGCCAAAAAGCTTTCCGGAAACATTAAAATCGTCGCTCCCGGCGACCGCGTCACCGTCGCCGGCATTTCCGTGGAAGCAGTCCCGGCCTACAACACGGACAAGCAGTTTCATCCCAGGGCCAACGGCTGGCTGGGCTTTATCGTGGAGATCGACGGCGTCCGGGTCTACCATGCCGGCGACACGGATGCCATTCCCGAAATGAAGAACATCAAGGCCGACATCGCCCTGCTGCCGGTATCCGGCACCTATGTCATGACCGCCGAACAGGCGGTGGAAGCAGCCCTGATGATCAAACCGAAAATTGTCATTCCCATGCACTTCGGCGCTATCGTCGGATCGGATGACGACGCCGTTAAACTGAAAACCGCTCTCCAGGGGAAAATCGACGTCCGCATCCTGCCGCGCGGCAACGGATAACAAGAACAGGGATATCGTCTTATGGGTCTGCTTTCTTCCACCACATCGATCACCTGCTACCGGGTTGAGGGAAAAATCGCCAAACCGGTGGCGGAAACCGTCCACAATTGTCTTAAGAAAAATCTCGTCCCGCATATCGACGGTCAGCCCGGAGACAAGGCCGTGGGCTGGGCATCGTTTGAACAACCCTATTCGTCGAAAATCGTTGCCGGGTCTTTTCTCTTCGGGGCGGCCATGATTTTTTCGCTGCGGATCGACAAAAAGACGATTCCCGCCAGCGTCATTAAAAAATACTGCGACCTGGAAGCGGAACGACAGGCCGCGAACACCGGCCGGAAGCCGCTTTCCAAAAACGAGAAAAAAACCATCAAGGAAAAAGTTTTGCAGGATCTGGCCGTGCGGGTTCCGGCCACCCCCAAAGTTTACGACCTGGCCTGGCACTATGAGCAGGGACGGCTCTGGTTCTTTTCCAATCTGAAGAGCGCCAACGAGGAACTGGAGACCCTGTTCACCAAAACCTTTTCCCTGCGACTGATCCGGCTTTTCCCTTACACCATCGCCACCCTGGAGTCGGACCTGTCCGACAGCGACCAGGAACGGCTGATCAAAATGCCGCCGAGCCAGTTTAATTAGAACAGAAAATTTTAAAGGGAATTATTATGCTCGACATATCGATCGCTTATAACCGCTACAAATACCTGGGCCACGAATTTCTGACCTGGCTCTGGTTTATCATGGAAAACGAGCCGCGGAGTTTCAAGGACGAACAGGGGCAGGACGTCACCCTGGACATGGGCGGCCGGATCGTACTGGAGAACAGCCGCCAGGAAGCCATCGAGACCGTTACCATCAAAGGCAGTGAATCCGAACTGGAGGAAGGCCGGCTGGCCCTCAGCAAAGGGGCGATGGTGACGGAGATGAATCTGCTCTGCGGCATGAACGACCGGCTCTGGTCCTTTACCCTAAAAGGCGAAAGCCTGGACCTGTCCGGCCTGAAAATTCCCGAAGACGAAAAGGCTGAAGACGGCGATGCGTTGGAAGGAACGCTCCTCCTGCGGATGGCCAGCGTTGAAACCATCATCGCCTTTGTCCACCACACCTTCCGGCAGTTTCTGAAGCTTCGCCTCTCGGACCAGTGGACGAAAAAAACCGTTCCGGGAATCAAAAAATGGGCCGCCGCCCAGTGATTCCGGCCGGCAGGCCCATATCGTAAACCATCAGAGAACTGACAGGCATACCTCCTGAAAACTGAACCGTTCTATCGCCGCGTTGCTTTTTCCCATTCCGCTATCGCCTGATCCTCCTCCACCTCCTCCCATCCGGTGATCATGGCCCGGATATGGGAGAAAACGCGGTGGCCGGTGGTCGTCATGTAAACATGAACGATAATGAACGCAAAAATGGCAAAAGCGCCGGCGACATGGACGACCGCCACCATTTCCAGGGAAAGAAAGTCCAATCCCATTTTCGGCCACTGGTTATAGGTCCAATAGAGGAATCCTGAGCCCATCTGAACCGGCAGCAGCAAGGCGGCCAGGCCGAGATAGGTCAGCCGCTGGAGCGGATTGTGCTTGGCGTCTTTACGCTTGGGCACCGGATGGGGCTCCCCCAGAAAAATGCCCAGGCAGTAATAGCGGATGACCTGGAACATTTTTCTGGTAGTGGGAATGTATTGCTTCCACTCACCGGTGGTAAAGGCCCAGAAGACAAAAAAGGCAAATGCGATGAGCCAGGACAGACCGAAGAGATTATGGAGATCAACCGCCCGGCGGAAGCCGAAAATACTATACAAGCCCTGGATTTCAAACCCGGTGAACAGCAGGAAGATGATCAGGGCCGTCTGAACCCAGTGCCAGGACCGTTCATACCGCGTGTACAGATATACGTTCCGCATGCCGTCTTTCATGATTTTTTCCCCTCCTTGCGCCGGGAGGCGACAAACCGTCCCAGGCCGTGCAGTCCAACGCCGGCCAGAGAGCCGACAACCGCCAGCCAGCCGAACAGGTTGACGAGACGTACCTGATCCCGCCCCGGCATATAAAAACCGGTCAGCGCCGCCAGCCGTCCGCTTTCATGCACATGGCACTCCCGGCAAGCGACGGCCTTCTCCTCCGGCGCCACCATGTGGGTGATGGGAAAAACATAGGTGGTTTCGACAAAATCGAACTTCCCGGAGTAAGGCAGATCGAAGGCATTCATCCCTTTTTTGAAGGCATCATCCCAGTCATAGGTCGTCCAGTACCCTTCCTCGCCGGAAAGAAGCGGCGCCAGCAACCGGTTGTCGGCCGTGTCATATGGCTGTTTGCCCCGATGAACCTTGAAAGGATAGATGCGGGCCCTGGGATCGTTCCGGTCACCCAGTTGACGGCTCACCGGCACGATGCTTGCCGGATCGATGGTGTCACGAACCGTCATCGTCTGGATCGAGCCGTTGTACCAGAAGTACTCCGGCCGCACGTTCTTGGCCCAGCGCATTTCGCCTTTTTTTGTCAGATACGAGTCTTTCCCGAACTCGTCCTTGATCGTGCATTCCTTGCCGTCCTCTTTCCTTCCGGCCTTGGACCAGTCCCACCACATTTTGGTGGGATTGACCCGGGCGAATTCCGGGATGTGGCAGCTCTGGCAGGCCACCTTGTCGGTGTGATCGTTTATTTTCGATCCGGCGGCATGAGGCGTACTGCTGTGGCAGGATTCACAGGTGATCTTGGAGACCAGGTCGTTTTCAATCAGGCTCTGCCGGCTGTCCGCCGCCGGCCGGGTGTATACCCGGCCGGCGATATGATGCTGCACGGTGGTATGGCAGCGGGTGCAGGTAAAATCCTGCCCGTCCGCCGCCATGTGAACATCCAGGGCCTTGTCCGGTGTCGTCAGCGATGAATCCAGGTCTCCATGCTTGACGCCGTCACCGCCGCCGCCAAAGAAATGGCAGGAACCGCAGTTACTTCGCCCGGGCAGGACGATCCGGGTGACGGCGGAACGGATATCGGACTGAATCTCATCGGCCATATCCAGGGATTCCGCGTCTCCCTCCCGCACAAACGCGTTATAATCTTCGAAGGCCTCCTCCCACTTGATTGTCTTGCCGCTATGGCAAACCAAACAATTGATGTCGGTCGCTTCCTTGTTCCATCCGGGATGACAGGAGAGGCACTGCCGGTCCTGCATCCGGTTGGCCGATATGCAAAAGTTGTTCACCGAATCGCCGGCCTTGCCCATGACCTTTCCCGTTTCGTCAGGATCCGTTTTCCAGGTCCAGTGAATGGTCTCCTTAAACTGGGCATCCGCCTCGTTGTGGCAGGAAAGACATGCCCTGGAAATATCCGCTCCGGTTGTAAACGTCTGGCGGAGAATTTCATAACGGGAATGATCGGCGGTAATCCAGGCCCCGGCCTGGTCAACTTTCTGGCGGGCCGGTTGATTGCCGGGAGGCGCCCCTTCCGTTGCCGCCGGCGCCTGGAAGGCCGGGACCGTGAGCAGGAAAAAGAGGAGCAGGAGTGACGGACCCGGCCGGAATGTCCCGAAGTACGCGTTATGAGCTTTCATGTTTCAGCCATATCCTTATTTCGTTTTCCATCCGGAAATGATCTTTTTCACCTTTCCGGATGGGAAACTGTTTATTGACATTTGGCCGGTGAAGGCGAATCCGCGGCATGGGCCTGCAGGTACGTAAAGATATTCAACAGGTCTTCCTCGCTTAGTTTGGACCATTCCTCCTTGCAGCCCATCGCCGAGAAATCCTTCTGGCTATAAATTCTTTCCCACTGCTCCTGGGTTTTTGCATCCGGGCTGATTGGCGGCGTGTCCGCATTCACTTCGCCCCGGGCATGGCAGGTCTCATAGATTTTCCGGTAAATGTATTTCCCTTTGCGCTCGTTCCCGGCGAGTTCGGCGAAGGCCGAAGAGATAAATACTCCCGAAATCACAACACTGATCATGATGGCCATCATTTTTCCGTACATTTGATGTTCCTCCTTTTTTTTGATTGATTCAACTTATTTTCTGACCAGATACAGACGGACGTATCCTTCCGGATCATGCCTGCACCCGATGTATTGATTTCCTTCCAGATCTTCCGATTTTTCCATTTCTTTCACAAAATCCCGGTCCGTGCACCATATCTCCAGTATCTTGCCCGGACCGAGGGTGTTCAGCGCCTTGCGGGCTTTTGACCGCGTCAGCGGGCTTTCCAGGCCCCGTATATCCATCACTTTTTCCGGTATGATATGTTCCAGATCAAAATTCATAACAGGCCTAAAATCTCAGGGTAGTGGACGCGTAAAGGTTCCAGACCTTATCGATGACCGGAAACATGGCGTCAAAAGCGGTCAGGTCATCGATCTTCACCGGCTCACCCAAAGGGTTGCCGCTGCCCGTGTAGTCGTAGTCATAGTATTGGGTGCCGAGCTTGACAAAAAAGTTCTTCTTGACGATGGGCTGAATGTAATAGGCCTCATACACTTTGCCCCGGGCCGCCATTTTGCTGGCGACGAGCGAGTCTTCCGCTCCGGTCATGTTGAGCCAGTATTTGGAGCCATAGTTGAACTCCAGGCCCAGGCGGGCCGCCAGCGGCATGGGCAGTACCACGCCGGTATAGATGCTGTATCCGTCTTCTCCGTCCAGGTCTCCGTTAGCGTCGGCCGTACTGACCAGGCCCTGTCCCATGAGTTCATAGAAGGGATTCCGGGAAATCCCGTCCGGATTGGTCCGGCTCCAGGAAGGAGCGAAGAAGAAATCGATATCAGCCAGCTTTTCCGAGAAGTTTGTCTTATACACCACCGTCGCCAGATCAAAATCGCCGATATTGGTGGAGGCTTCCATGCGGCTGACGTAGCCGCCGGTGTTCGGCGTGAAAGCGTAAGTCCCGTCGCTGTTTTTAGAGGGAATAAAAGGCATGATGACCAGGCCGGTGAACCCATCGGTTATATTCCAGGCATGGGCGTAGTTGACTTCCACGCTGGTCAGATCGTTGTTATAGAGAGTGGCGATAAAGCCGCCGAACGTCGCGTCATCGACGTAGGAGGTTCCGTTCAGGGAATAGCTGTTGCCCCAGTCGCTTTCATATCCGACGCCGTAGCAGAGTTTGAAATCAAATCCGGGTATGCCGGTGATCTCCTCCAGACCGAAATTCATGGACGCGCCGTCAAACTGCCAGTTGATGATGGGCGCCATGGGCGATCCGCCGACCAGGCCGTAATTGCCGTATTCCAGCGGGGAACCGTCCGTGGCCGGCCGGCGTCCCAGGGAAACGTTGGCCGGGATTGAGCCGGCATCGAACTTATAGTTAAAGAAAGCCCGTTCCAGATGGATGTCGTCACCGTGGGGCAGGCTGCTGGTGTTTCCGTCCAGGTAGACATCGCTGGGGCTGCCAGTCATGAACCGGTATCCCGAGCTGTCACCGAATACCTTGTACATGGCCATCCGGCCGCCGAAGGACAGCTTCTGGTTGACCTTGGCCGCCATTTCCAGGCGAAACTTGTTGGTATATACCGTATCGTTGTCGGCATCGTATTTTTCCACGGGGATTTGGGCCGCCGCCATCATGCCCATCAGGGCCTGGGCCTGGGCCTGGGTGACGCCGCTGAAGCCGCCGATAACCGGGAGAAGCATTTGAACGCCTTCCGGCGAACCCATCATATCCGAAATCATGGACTGGAACATGTCAACCGGCGTGCCGTCGGGGACCATGCCCTGGGATACCATCAGATCCCGGAAAGAGGTGAAATCGCCGGTACCGAAAGCACCCATCATGACGTTATAATTGGCTTCGTTGAATGGACCCATGAAAGCGCCGGTCAGCCAGGAAGGGGCGGCGCTGATGTCGTCGTAATGCAGCGAGTCCACCTTTGAGCGGAGTTCGACGCCGAAGGAGATCTTGTCGGTGGCGGTATGCAGCTCCGCTTTGTTCAGGCGGTCATCCAGCTCCTTTATTTTCTCCTTCAGAGACTGGATTTCATCAGCCTCCCCGGTGGCCAGCCCGGGCGATGCCATTAAAATAAGGAACAATGAAACAATGATCATCCCCAGGGACGATGCTTTAGTGCGGTTGATGCGACTCATGGTTGCCTCCTTTAAGGGTTAATGAAAGTCTGAACTCCCCATAGCAAGGGCGATGCCAGAGTCAAATAATATACATAACATATTGATTACAGTTGATTTATAAACAATCCGGCTTGCCGGTTGACAGGAAGCGGTGTTGACGTTATGTTAACAATGTTAATTAACATATTAACATGTATACAGGTGCAATGGAGGTGACATGGATCTCTCCAGATACTGGAAACCCGTTTTCGATACGTTAAATGACGGTCTCATGGTCGTTGATGCCAAGGGCGTGATCATCGCCGTGAACCCGGCCGCGGAAAAAATCACCGGTTATGCCGGCGATGAACTGGTGGGAAAATCCTGCCGGGTCTTAAATTGCACCGGCTGCCATATCCAGGATGACAATCCGAACACCTGGTGCCGTCTGTTTGACCGGGGAAGCTCAAAAGACAAAAAATGCAACATCATCAACAAAGACAATCGGATCGTCCACATCCGCAAAAGCGCCACCGTTCTCAAAGACAAGTCCGGTCAGGTCATCGGCGCGGTGGAGGTTCTGACGGACATCACCGAATCCGTCCGGCAGCAGCAGAAGATAGAGGTCATGCGCAATTCCATGGGCCTGGAGGACGGTTATCATGATCTGCTGGGGGTATCCGAGGCCATGCGCCGGATGTTCGCGCTTATCGAAAACGTGGCCCAGTCGGACGCGCCGGTGATGATCCAGGGGCAGAGCGGGACCGGCAAGGAGCTGGTCGCCATGGCGATTCATGAAGTCAGCCCCAGGCGGGAAAAATCCTTTATCAAGGTCAACTGCGCCGCCTTAAACGAAAACCTTCTGGAAAGCGAGCTGTTCGGACACGTAAAGGGCGCCTTTACCGGCGCCGAGCGGATGCGCATCGGTCGTTTTGAAGCGGCCCACGAAGGTACACTTTTTCTGGATGAGATCGGCGACATTCCCCCGCAGACCCAGGTCAAGCTGCTGCGGGTACTGGAATCCGGGATTATCGAACGGGTGGGTGACCACCGGCCGATTCCGGTGGACGTGCGCATCGTCACGGCCACCAACAAGGACCTGGACACGCTCATCGTCACAGACCGGTTCAGGGAAGATCTCTTTTTCCGGATTAATGTGTTTCCGATCCATTGCCCGTCACTTTCCGAACGAATGGAAGACATCCCCCTGCTGGTGGAAAACTTCATTGCTCATGGCCTGCGCAAAAGCCGCAAAAAAATCACCGGCATTTCATCCGAAGCCCTTGACCGGCTGATGCATTACCCCTGGCCGGGCAATGTCCGGGAACTCCGGAACGTCATCGAATACGCCATGGTGCTGTGCCATGAAGGCGACATCGGAATCGATCACCTGCCATCGAAAATCATCGACAGTGAAAACGGGGAAAAGGATCATGCGTCGCGAACATGGAAGAGTCACTCTCCCGACCGGACGGCCCTGATTCAGGCGCTGGCCCGCTGCAACGGGAACCAGAGCGAGGCCGCGCGGCTGATGGGAGTAAGCCGGGTCACCATCTGGAAATGGATCCGAAAGTACGGGATTGATCCGGATGCGATTCGGAAGAAATAAACGAAAGGGTTCAGGGATTCAAGGGGTCGAGGGAATGATCACCAATTGTTTTTCCCAGAACCGGATTCAAATCAAAGATGATCTCAAGGCGGCCAGGAGGAGGCGACGCAGGCGTATTGTAATACGTCGAGGAGCCGACGACGCAGCCAACAAAGAGAGCGCTTTGATTTGGAATCGGTTTACCATTGGCTGGCGCGCTTGAGGGCAGCCAGCGTCATCGCCAGGCACTGCTGCAATGACTTGGTCACGCCGATCCCCTTGAAGGCGCTGGCGGTGAAGGTCGGGGCCTTCAACTGGCGGTTCAAGTCCTTCTCCATCTGCTCCACCGACATGATCGGAATCCCCTCGGCCTCAAGGTCACGCTTATTGAACTGCAGCACCAGGGGGATTTTGAAGATACTCAAGCCATAATCCTTCAGATTACCCTGGAGGTCCTTAAGGGACTCCATGTTCTTGGCCCGCCGGATCTCCATGGAATCGGCCACGAACACGATGCCGTCCACCCCTTTTAGAACGATCTTCCGGGTCTTGTGGTATTTCACCTGGCCGGGCACGGTGAACAGCTGCACCCGGACATTGCAGCCCTTTATCTGGCCCAGGTCCATGGGGAGAAAATCAAAAAACAGGGTCCGGTCTCCTTCAGTATCGATGGAGGTCATCTCACCGGTAACATGCTTTTTCTGTGTCTTGTATATCTGCTCCAGGTTGGTGGTTTTGCCCCCGCGGCCGGGACCGTAGTAAACGATCTTGCATTCGATCTCTTTGGTCTGAAGATTATAATTTGCCATGCCCCCCCTCTTTTCATTCGCAAACCGCCGTAACCAGGGAACGAACCGCTATTGTTCCATAATAACAAATAGACCGTCCCGGTCCTGTGGATTCAGTTCCCGCGATTTCCCTAATGGCCGGCGCCACCCCCGACCGGCTCTCCGCCATTTTCAGTCAAGCCGGTAACCAGAGCCGTCAAGGCCTGTCCGACGGCGTTGAGCTTTTCCCGGGCCAGAGCGGCAGCCGTTCGTTCTCCGCTGGATTGCAGGGTCTGGACCTCGGCGATACGCTCCTTTGCCTGACTGATGACGGCCGCGGCTTCGCGGGATTCGCCGTCAGCCACCATTTCCCCGGCCCGGCCGAGATAGTATGTCATTCGATCAAAATCTTTCGAGGCGGGATCTTCCGTCAGGGACAGGGCTTTTTCCAGATAATACCGGGCCGCGAAAGAAAACACTTCCTCCTGGGAGTAGCTGGCCCGTAAAGGACCGGTCCAGTGCGCCCCAGGCAGGATCATGATGCGTTCCTTCCCGGCCGGGGAAAAAGTCCCTTTCCAGACTTTAACGGCGCCCTTGCTTTCTTTAATGTAATATCTGCCGGAATTGGAGGCGCTGGAAATAAAGAGAATCATAATCAGAACACAAAGGCCGGCAATGGCTGAAACAATCGATTTCCCGCCGATCAACGGATCGTTTTCAAAAGGCGCCACGTCAGGTTCCAGGGCCGGTACGGCCGTTTCAAAACAACGCCTGTCGCTTTCCGGTATTTCAATCGCTTCGGGTTCCCGCACGGGGGCAACCGTTTCTTTTTCCGGCTCAGGATCAACAGCCGCTGGAGCGGCTGCGACAAGGGTTTCTTTTTCCGGGGCGGGGGCTGATACGGACACCGGCGTGGATTCCGGTTCCGCCCCGCCTGCGTCCGCGCTGGCACCGACTTCCGTCTCCGCAGGGCCGGCTTCGGCCACGACAGGCTCCGCCGTAGCGACGGGCACCGCCTCAGCCGACGCCTCGGCCGTTGTCTCCTTTAACGGTTCCGGATCAGCGACCGTTTCCACCGCCGCTTGCACCGGAGCGGTCATATCCGGTTCCGTTTCAGGAGGGCCGGCGTCTTCGGCCGGGGCAACAGCGGTTTCGGGAACCGGCTCGGCCGCAGTCGCTTCTTCACTCACGCTGGTTTCCGTAACCGGCGGATTGGCTTCGGTGAGGCCGGATTCGGCTTCCGTAACCGGCGCCGGCGCCTCGGCGACAATATCCCCCGCAGACTCCTGCACAACTGCCGGCACCGCCGGGGTCTCGTCAACAATATCCTTTTGCGGTGACGGCTCGACAGCCGAAGGGGTCGTTTCCGGCGCCTGGGGGGTCATCTCTTTTTCCGGCTCCGGCGCAGGCAGACGGCTCTCTTCAGCCGGGCTGACGACAGTTTCAGGCGGTAACGCCGGGGCCGCTTTAATGGCGGTCTTTTTGCCAGCGGCCTTTTTCGGCGCCGGCGCTTTTTTCGCTTCGACTGCTTTCTTGGCCGCGGCCGCTTTTTTCTTGCCGGCCGCTTTCTTGGCCCCGACCTCTTTTTTCGCTTTCCCCGATCCACCGGTCGGCTGGAACAGACTTTTTTTACCCATACCCGCTTAAACTCCTTTGAAAATAATCTATTTTTCCTGTAGCATATCCAAATTTTAAACCTATTATAAACCGGTTTTTAAGTAAAGCAATTTCCTCTTGACAGCATTAAAAAATGACGGCATCAGGCGGCGCGATACCCGAAAAATGAGAACCAGAGAGAAAAAAGCCAAACTTACAGACATCCTGAGTGCTTACGATCGCCTGGCCGTGGCTTTTTCCGGCGGCGTGGACAGCGCCTTTCTGCTGGCAGCGGCCCATGCCATCCTGGGTGACCGGGTCGCGGCCTTAACATCCGTTGGTCTGCCCCACCCCCGGCGCGGCGCGAGGGAAGCCGCCCGTCTGGCGGAAAGTATCGGCGTTGTTCACCGGGAAGTGCCCACCGACCGGCTAAACCGGGACGCCTTTGCCGAAAACACCAGAGACCGCTGCTATCAATGCAAAAAAATCATGTGGGCCGAAATCGCGGCAGCCGCCGCCGAGTTGAATCTTTTCAGCCTGGCCGACGGCGTCTGCGTCGATGACCTTAACGAATTCCGGCCGGGGCTGGCGGCCGGCCGGGAAATGGGCGTAGTCTCCCCCCTGGCGGACGCCGGGCTGACCAAGCAGGACATCCGGGAACTGGCTAAAGAGGCGGGGCTTGACAACTGGGACAGGCCGGCAGAACCCTGTCTGGCCACGCGGGTTCCCTACGGCACCCGGCTGACACCGGAGCGGCTGATCATGATCGAACAGGCCGAGGATTGCCTCATCGGGCTCGGGTTTTCACCCTGCCGGGTCAGAGTCCATGCCGGCATGGCCAGAATCGAAGTGCCGGAGGAAAAAATAGCGGCCCTGTCCGACAGGGCGTTTCGCCAAGTCATAACCACCGAGTTTAAAAAAATCGGTTTCACCCATGTGACCGCGGACCTTTACGGCTATATAAGCGGCGGCATGGACCTTGTTTGACGGGAGTGAAAAATGGACCAGCAGCAGACGGACTTTATCAGAAAAATTATTAATGCCGACCTGACCGAAGGAAAATATCCCGGGGGTTTGATCACCCGCTTTCCTCCCGAACCCAACGGCTATCTTCATATCGGTCATGCCAAATCCATCTGCCTGAATTTCGGCATTGCCGCGCAATACGACCACAGCGTCTGCAACCTGCGCTTTGACGACACCAACCCCGGCAGGGAAGAGGTTGAGTATGTCGATTCCATTCACGAAGACGTCAAGTGGCTGGGGTTTGATCCCGGCGAGCGGATCTACTACGCCTCCGATTATTTTGAACAACTCTATCAATTCGCCGTCCGCCTCATCACCGAAGGCAAGGCCTATGTCTGCGGGCTTTCCCCGGAGCAGATCCGCGAAACCCGGGGGACCCTGACCGAACCGGGACGGGAAAGCCCTTTTCGCGACCGTCCGACGTCAGAAAGCCTGGATTTGTTCGCGCGCATGCGGGCGGGTGAATTTCCCGAAGGCCAGTACGTCCTGCGGGCGAAAATCGACATGGCCTCGCCCAACCTCTGCCTGCGCGATCCGGCTATTTACCGGATCCGGAAGGCCCATCACCACCGCACCGGCGACAAATGGTGCATCTATCCCATGTACGATTTTGCCCATCCCCTGTCCGACGCCCTGGAGCATATCACCCACTCCCTGTGTACCCTGGAATTCGCCAACAACCGGCCCCTATACGACTGGTTCGTCAACCAGCTGACGGACGAGCCCCGTCCCAGGCAGATTGAATTCGCCCGCCTGAACTTAAGCTACACGGTTTTAAGCAAGCGCAAGCTCAACCTGCTGGTGGCGGAAAAGCGGGTATCCGGCTGGGATGATCCGCGCATGCCGACCCTGGCGGGACTGCGGCGCCGGGGGGTTCCGGCTCTGGCCTTGAGGGAGTTCTGCGAAAAAATCGGCATCGCCAAAAAAGACAGCCTGGTGGACCTGGCCCTGCTGGAATTCACCATCCGCGATATTCTCAACCGGGAAGCGCCCCGCCGCATGGCTGTCCTGCGCCCGCTCAAGGTGGTTATTGAGAACTACCCCGACCACCAAAGCGAGGAAATGGAGGCCGTCAACAACCCGGAAGATCCGGGGGCCGGCAGCCGCCGGATACGGTTTTCGAAAACGCTTTTCATCGAGCGGGACGATTTCATGGAAAACCCGCCAAAAAAATTTTACCGGCTCTCGCCCGGCAAGGAGGTCCGCCTGCGGTACGCCTATTTCATCAAATGCGAATCCGTGGTCAAAGATCCGGCCAGCGGCGAAATAACGGAGCTGCGCTGCACCTATGATCCGGCCACCCGGGGCGGCGACGCGCCTGACGGCCGCAAGGTCAAGGCCACTTTGCACTGGGTCGCGGCCGACCAGGCGGTTTCAGCGGAAGTGCGGCTTTACGACCGGCTGTTTACCTGCGACAACCCGGCCGCCGAAACAGACGGCAGGGCATTCACCGATCATCTCAACCCGGCCAGCCTGGAAGCCCTTTACCCCTGCTATCTTGAGCCGGCCCTGGCGGAGGCGCAAGCCGGGGAAAACTTCCAGTTTGAACGGATGGGCTATTTCTGCCTGGACTCAAAAGACACTGCCCCGGACCGGCCGGTATTCAACCGCACGGTCACCCTGCGGGACACCTGGGCCAAAATTCAGGGGACCGCAGGCGGAACGCAATCGTGAAGGACGACTGAATTCATGGACGGCAACGGCTTCATGCGGCGGGCCATTGAACTGGCCCGGAACGGAATGACCGCCGGAGCGGGCGGGCCCTTTGGCGCGGTGGTGGTGCGCGACGGCCGCGTCGTGGGCGAAGGCTGGAACCGCGTGATTGCCGACGGCGACCCCACGGCCCACGGGGAAATCGTGGCCATCCGCGACGCGGCCCGGCGCCTTGGCACCTATTGCCTGGAAGGATGCCAACTTTATACCACCGGCCAACCCTGCCCCATGTGCCTGGGAGCGGTCTACTGGGCCCGCATCGACCGGGTCTATTACGGGTTCTCCATTACCGAGGCCGCGGCCATCGGTTTTGATGACGCCGCCTTTTACCGGGAGTTCAGCCTGCCGCCGGATCAGCGGAAGGTCCCCTGCCTTGCCATGCCGGTTGAGGAAATACAGGCTTTGATGGCCGAGTTCGCCGGTATGCCCGACCGGGCCCGGTATTAACCCGGTTTACCCGGCCCCATCCTCCTCATACGGCGGAAGTTCCGTTGAAAGCTGATTAATCAGGGTCTCTACCGGCGGCCCGAAAACAAAACGGATTCCCTCATTGTTGCGATGTGCCCTTGCGTATCCTTCGGCGATCTGTTCTATCCGCCGGTCTAAATCAAGTTCATCCAGGGTCTTTCTGCCGTACAGGATTTCTATCCATTTTTTCAACAGGTCAAGCCCGTAGTCATCCGGAGCCAGGTAGTAGATGGCCGGGGGAGCCATGCCGTAAATCTGCCACAAGGCCGACAGGGTTTTTTCTTTCGGCGCCTTATCGGAAAGGGTCGCGGATTCCAGTGCCCGGATCTTTTTCAAGATAGCTCTGTTTCCGGGCAACATGTTGAAAATATGGTTCAGGGGAAAAGAGCCCTTTCGCAAACGATTGCGCAAGTCCGCGATTAATTTTTTCAGTTTTTCTTCCTGGCACCTTTTTTCCTTATCCGTCATCGACAGATCCAATCTCATCGCTGGCGCTTTTTATAGACAGAAGCCGCCGAATTATTATGCCCAGAACAGAAGCACCAGGGGCGCGAGAACCAGGCGGTAGTAAGCAAAGGGACGCAGGCTCATCCGGCCGACCAGACGGATAAAGATTTCGACGGCCAGAAGCGCGGAGACAAAGGATACCCCGAACCCCGCGGCAAAAAACGGCAGATCGGCCGTGTCCAGCAGGTCCAGGCATTTGTAAAAGTCATAGCCCGTAGCCGCGATCATGATGGGTACCGCCGCCACAAAGGAATATTCGGCCGCGACTTTGCGGTCGGTTCCCAGGATCATTCCCCCCATGATGGTGGCGGCCGAACGGGAAAACCCGGGCCACAGGGACAGGCACTGGAACAGGCCGATGCCGAGGGCCATTTTCGGCGTGATCCGATCCATCTCCGTGATTCGGGCCGCTGATTTCCGGCCCTCCGCCAGGATCATGGCCAGGCCGCCCACGGCCAGGGCCCAGGCCACGGTCATGGGGTTGAAGAGCCGTTCTTTGATGACATCGTGAATCAGCAGGCCGAGCAGGGCCGGGGGCAGACTGGTCAGAAACAGGAGCCACAGACCCCGCCACCCGGAAAACGGGGGACGGGGTCCGGACCGCGCCGGGATCAGCCCGGCAAACCGTTGCCGATAAAGGACGACAACCGAAAGAATCGCTCCCAGTTGAATAACGATTTCAAAGGTGGCGGCCTTGGGGCCGGTAAACCCGAAGAAATGACCGGCCAGAATGAGGTGCCCGGTCGAAGAGACCGGCAGAAACTCCGTCAGCCCTTCAACCAGGCCGAGAACCAGCGCGATGATGATATCCATAAAAATGCTTTTTAGAAAAAAGGTCAGGCCGGCCGGCGGCGGTAACAGTTCAGAACGTCATGTCAGGATAATTCCAGAATCCGGTCCAGCAGAACATGGGCCAGTCGTTCCTTGTCCTGGCGCGGCAGACGCTCCTCCCGCCCGTCCTTGAACAGCAGACAGACTTCGTTGGTGTCGGAGCCAAAGGCGGAGTCCTTGCCGGATACGATGTTGGCCACGATCAGGTCGGCGTTTTTCTCGGCCAGCTTGGTCCTGGCGTTTTTCACCAGGGCCTGGGTTTCGGCGGCAAAGCCCACCAGGATCTGTTTTTTCTTTTTGCGGCCGATCTCCTTTAATATGTCCGGGTTCTCTTCAAGGTGAAGCACCAGTTCCGGCCGGCCGCCCTTTTTAATCTTCTGGGCCGCCACTTCCCTGGCCCGGTAATCACCCACGGCGGCCACCTTGACAATAATATGACTGGCCGCCACCCGCGCCAGGGTCTCTCCGGCCATTTCCGCGGCAGTCTGAACCGGGACGACCGCGACATTGACCGGCGGCTCCAGGTTGACCGGCCCGGAGATCAGCGTGACCTCGGCCCCCCGGTATTCAGCGGCCCGGGCCAGGGCATAGCCCATGCGGCCGGAGGAATGATTGCTGATAAACCGGACCGGGTCGATGGATTCCCGGGTGGGTCCGGCTGTCACCAGCACCTTTTTCCCGGCCATATCTTTGGGGGTCAGCAACCGGCAGAGGCGATCCACGATGATATCCGGCTCGGGCATGCGGCCGGCTCCGGAGGTACCGCAGGCCAGTTCTCCGGTGCCGGGTTCCAGCACCTCGTAACCGTCCTTTCTCAATATCGCCAGATTCCGCTGCACCGCCCGGTTCTGATACATGTTGGTGTTCATGGACGGACAGACCAGCACCGGCGAAGTGACGGCCATCATGAAAGTAGACAGGGCGTCGTCGGCGATGCCATTGGCCAGCTTGCCGATCATGTTGGCCGTAGCCGGCGCGATAACCACCGCATCGGCCTGGCCGGCCCATTCGATGTGAGGGATGGCGGTTTCTTCCCCGCCGGCCCACAGGTCCCGGCAGACGGGATTTCCCGAAAGCGCTTCAAAGGTCATCGGCCCTACAAAACGGCAGGCGTTGGCTGTCATCATCACCCGGACGACAGCGCCCTTCTTGACCAGGGCACGGACCAGTTCAGCGCTTTTGTAGGCGGCAATCCCGCCGGCAACACCCAGAACAATATGCTTGCCCGCCAGTGTAACAGCACTGCCCGGTTTGTCTTTTTTCGGCATATCGGCCCCCCGCGATTTTCTGTTTCTGATTATCAGATTGTTGATATCATATATCATTTCCCGGCACTATCCAAAATAAAAAGACGCGGCAAAACACGTTGCCTGAGACGCGCGGGATAGTTAACCGCCCCGTTGGCGTCTTCCACGACTTGTCAATAATCGCCAAAATTGATACAAGAAAAAAACGCGATAACAGAAACCAACCAGAGGTGTACCATGAAACGCATCGCCGCTGTCGCTTATGCCCTCTACCGCCCGGTTTTATACCTGATCATCATTATTAATACGGTGGTGCTGGGCACGCTTACCATCCTCGGCTCCTATTTGGATCCCACGGGCAACCATGTCCATTATATCGGCAAGTTCTGGGCCCGGCTCAATCTTCTGTTCTCCGGCGTAAACGTACGGCTTCTCAACCGCGCTGCTATTCAACCCGGGCAGTCATACATCCTCATGAGCAACCATCAGAGCCATTATGATGTTCTGGCCCTGATCGGGTTCATGCCGCTGCAACTGCGCTGGGTCATTAAAAAAGAACTGCGGAAAATCCCCATCTTCGGACTGGGCTGCGAACGGATGGGCCAGATTTTCATCGACCGCGGCAACCCCGAAAAGGCCTACAAAAGCCTGGAGGCGGCCGGTGAGAAGATCCGCAATGGCGCCTCGGTGGTTTTCTTCCCGGAGGGCACCCGCAGCCCGGACGGCAAACTGCTGCCCTTTAAGAAAGGGGGGTTCGCCATTGCTTTCGCGGCCGGCGTCCCCATCCTCCCGGTCACGGTGCGGGGAAGCCGCACGGTTCTGCCCAAGGGAACCGCCCGGATCAGGCCCGGTACCATCGAACTGGTGGTACACAACCCCGTACCGCTGGACGGCTATTCCCCGGAAAACCGGGATGACCTGATGCAGCGGGTCAAAAGCGCCATCGACTCCGGGTTGTCCACCAAATCCTCGGGCAACCCTATACTGACGCCGCCATAAAATCATAATCAACTGCCGGAGAGCGCAACCATGTCACGTCTTTTATCCACCAAAGAAGTCGCTTCGCTGCTGGATATCAACGAAAAGCAGGTCTACCGGCTGGTCGCCGAAAAACAGATGCCGGCCACCAAAGTCACCGGCAAATGGCTTTTCCCGGAGCGACTGGTGTTGCAGTGGATCGAGGCCAACACCATCAACTATCCGGAAGCAAAAACCGGCCTGTTTGATGCCTATCCCTCCCTGTTTGTCATTGCCGGCAGCAATGACGTGCTGCTGGATCGCACCATGGGGTTGTTCATGAATCTGTTTCCGGAATACACCGCCGTCTTCGGCAACCTCGGCAGTCTGGGCGGGATCCGGGCGCTAAAGCAGGGGTTGTGTCATATCGCCACTTCCCATCTGATTGACGAGGATGAAAAAGAGTATAATTTTTCCTTTGCCGCCCAGGAGATGAGCAGCATGCCGGCGGTGGTCAATTTCTGTTTCCGGGAGCAGGGGCTGATCATCGCCAGAGACAACCCCAGGAATATTTCCCACCTGGCCGATCTGGCCGGAAGGGGCATCACTATTGTCAACCGTTCGACCGCCACCGGCACCCGGCTCTGGTTTGACCGCCGCCTCCGGGAACTGGGCGTCAAGCCCGAGGCCATCACCGGCTACGACCGGGAAGTGCAGCGCCACATGGACGTGGGCCTGGCGGTCCTGTCCGGTAAAGCCGATGCCGGTCCGGGCATCCGAGTCGTGGCCGATATCCTCGGCCTGGGGTTTATCCCGGCCCACTGGGAGCGGTTCGATTTCCTTATCAATAAGGAAACGTTCTTCCACAAAAGCATTCAGGCCTTTCTGTCACTGCCGGCCGAACCTCGATTCAAGGCCATGGCCGCCGAGATTCCCGGTTATGATTTTTCCAAATCCGGAAAGATGGTTTATCCCCTTTGAAACCGCCCGGAAGGATCGCAAAACGAACAAAACAAGATTGTTACGGCTTCATCAATACTCCCCTATGACGTTGTCCCGCTAAAGCCGGCGTCATCTTCTCCCGGCTACGCCGTTATCCTTATACCGTATTCTACCCGGTTTTTTCGCCTGATGCTCTCGTAAAGTCGTTGCTGATCTTCCCATGTCTAATCCCATCATTATTGTAATTATTAGTTTGTTTTTGTAATTATAATTACAAATTTTAAATAAAACGGATAATGCTTGACACAATATAACCAATTCATCCATTATCCTTACGGCCAAAGCGACGGGTTCAGATAAATTTTTATAAATGTTTCAGGCCTGAAAGCTGACGCGGACGGGCCCGCCATTTTTCGGGGATTCTTCAAGATGACATTTAAGGCTTCATTTTCTTTTGCCGTTTTAGTAATCGTTCTGGGTTTATCGCTGATCTGCTCTTCTGCCGCCCTGGCGGAAAGAATATTTATGGCCGGCTATAAAGGCGGATTTTACCTCAAATCCGAAGAAGAAGGCGGCATGGAGCTGCGCTTCGGCGGTTCATTCCAGGGCAATTATTCCTGGTATGGCGAACCGGAGCGGGCCGACAACCGTTTTGATATCCGCCGGGCCAGGCTGATTTTCAACGGCGCGCTGACCCGCTGGTTCCGTTTCGGCATGGAATACGAGTTCCAGGGGAACGAAACCAGCAACCTGCTCGATGCCTACGGAGAACTGGTTCTGCCGCCGCACGCCATCCGGATGGGGCAGTTCAAGGAGCCGTTCAGCCTGGAATGGCAGACAGCCGACAAAGCCATCACCTTTGCCGAGCGCTCCATGGGCTACTACCTGGGACCGAAGCGGGACATCGGGGTCATGCTCCACGGTGATCTGTTTCAGGAAGACATGGCTTACGGCATCGGGCTTTTCAACGGCGACGGCGATGACGGTTCCACCAAGGGGAACGAGCATGACGATCCGGAAATCGCCTTGCGGGCGGTTTTCAAGCCCTTGGGCAGGACCACTCTTGATCCCTTGAAAAACCTGCAGGTGGGCGGGTCCGCCACTTACGCCAGAATCGATCTGGCCAACATCGATCTCAAGGTCAAAAGTTCGGGCATGGCGGGCACCAGCCGGAACATCTACGTGTTGAGTCATGACACCAAGTTCGGGGTGCTGCAGGATGTGGATGCCCGCGCCCGCCGGGCCCTGGAAACAGCCTGGACCTGGAAATCCCTGGCGGCCCAGGCGGAGTATATGTTCCTGACCTACAACGGGTTGCAGCCGGTTTCGGGCCCGGACCGGGACGCGGACTTCTCGTCCTGGTACGCCAGCCTCATCTGGTGCCAGACGGGCGAGGAGCCCGTTCTTGCCGACGGGGTGATCAAGCCGATTCATCCGGCCGCATTTTTCAACCCCGATGAGGGAACATACGGCGCCTTCGTGTGGGCCCTGCGGTTTGACCATTTTTCCGGCGACAAAGACTGGATCACGGAAGGCGCTAATGTATCGGTGGGCGAGGCCGATGCCGTCAGCCTGGCCTTCAACTGGATCCTGTTCCCCATGCACCGGATCGTCATTGATTATACCCGCACCGATTTTTCCGACCCCCTGAAAGTGCGGGTCAATCCCGACGGCAGCATCGATTACGTTGATAAGGAAAACGTGGTGACTTTCAACTACTACCTGGATTTTTAATTTATTTAAGGAGGAAGGATCATGAAGATGAGGACGACGTTTTTGCTGATGACGGCGCTGATTGCGCTGCTGGCGGCTACAAACGGGATGGCCGCTTACCATCACGAGGGAGAAAACGATTCGAGTAACTTTCTGGGCGCTTACCCCGGCAAAGCCGGCACCAAGCTCGATCAGTGCGTGCTCTGCCACAAGGGTGGTTCCTATGAAGGGTCCAAGGGCACGGTAACCCTGGGAAGCTGTCAGTGGTGCCATTATTCCTATGGGTATGACGGCAGCGGGAATATCACCGATACGCTGAACGCCTACGGCATGGCCTACTTTACCGGCGGCCGGGACGCCGAAGCCGTGACGAACATTGAAGGGCTGGATTCCGACGGCGACACCTTTACCAACATCGCCGAGATCAATGCCAACCGTTATCCCGGGGACGCGACCGATGACCCGAGCAAAATTACGGCTCCCTTCCGGGTTTATACCCGGGCCCAGCTCGAAGCGCTTTCCCAGCACACCCAGTTTTTATTGATGAACGCCAGTCGTTCCCAGGACAACTATGTTCAGTATACCGGTGTTCCCATGAAAGACCTGCTGGATGACGCCGGTATTCTTCCGAGCGCCACGGGCATATGGGTTTACGCGCCGGATGGATGGTCCCAGTCTCATCCGCTTGAGTTTGATGCGGCCCTGGAGATGTACCATGTCTACGGCAACATGCCGGGCCAGGCCTACCAGTATCCGCCAAGCACCTACTTTTACAACATCGAAGCTGACGCGGACACCAACCCCGACTATGGCTGGTGCGATTACAGCGCGCCGTCCTGCGTCGGCCGGGCCCATGGGGACAACATTACCGTTGCCGGCGGGTTAAAGGCGATCCTGGCGCTCAAGCGGGAAGGCGCCAACCTTGACCCCGGTGTCCTTAATGACGAAAACAAACTGGATGGAGAAGGCCCCTTCCGGGTGGTGGTGCCGCAGAAGTATCCCAGCGCTCCGGATCAGTCCAGCCGGTCCGATCAGCAGGAAGTCGTCTGGCCTTACGTCGAGGACTGGGACCATAATGCCGGCGCCTGTAGCCGATCGGCCACCATCATTAAGGTCGAACCCCTGCCGGAAGGGACCACCGACATCGATATTCTCGAGGCCGGGTGGAATTATGTCGATCAGGAGAAGATCGTGATCTACGGCGCCATTGACGGCGATTCCAACGGCAACGGTCTGGTGGACAGCGAGGAAGGAACCGGCAGCGACGATTATGACGGCGACGGCATCCTCGACTATCAGGATACGGACACGGCCAAGCCAAACAGCGCCACGGGCCAGGGACAGGTCATCCTGCACACCTCCGCCGGCGCCTTTGCCGCTGTAGCGGCCATGAACGATGACGACGCCGATCTGACCCAGACGGGCAAACCGAACCAGGAATTCCCCTATGGGGTTTTTGATTTTCAGGTGACGGGGCTGGCGCCGGGCGGATCGGTGGTCATTACCATCGTCTTCCCGGATGCGGTTGTGCAGTCGGCCAGGATTTACAAAATTACGGCGGCCGGCGGCTGGGTCCAGATGCCCTTTAGCAGCAACGACGGCGACGAAACCATCACGGTCACGCTGACCGACGGCGATCCGGCCACGGACGCGGATGGAGCCGCCGACGGAACCATCCATGACCCCTTTGCCCTGGGTGAAAAAGCCGGCGGTTCGTCGGGCGGGTCTTCCGGCGGCACCTGTTTTATTGACACGATTACGGCCGAATAGCCTTTATTCCAAGGAGCCGGGAGGGCGGACAGGACATATTTATCCGATTCGCCCTTCCGGCATTCTTCGCCCGCGACTACCCCCTGCCATCATGATGGTGTTATTTTCAGTTTGTTTCCGTCGGTATCCGATAGTATATTGCCTGATTATTGCCTGTATTCACCAAATGACCCAAAAGTGCATAAGCGCATTTTCATGGAAAGAAACCAGTGGAGAGGTGACATATGAGAAAATATGTGGTGATCCTGACAATGCTTTTAGCGGTGATGCTGCCGCCGGTTTTATCCAGGGCCGAAGAGTCGGCCGCAAAAACGCTGATGATGGCCACCACCACCAGTACTGACGACACCGGCCTGCTCGATTACCTGGCGCCGTTTCTCCTCAAAGATACAGGTATCGACCTGAAGTGGACGGCCACGGGAACCGGCAAGGCGCTGGAGTTGGGAAAAAACTGTGATGTCTCGGTGCTGCTGGTGCACGCGCCGGAATCGGAAAAAAAATACGTGTCCGACGGGTATGGCGTGGAGAGGCGCGAGGTGATGTATAACGATTTTATCATCATCGGGCCGGCGGCTGATCCGGCCGGGATCAAGGGTAAAACCGCGGCTGAAGCACTGGCGACCCTGCGGGACAGAAAGGCGGCTTTCGTCAGCCGGGGGGACAATTCCGGGACTCACCAGCAGGAACTGGTGTTATGGAAAGCCGCGGCAGCAACAGTTCCGGACAGGGAATCCTGGTATGTTCAGACCGGCCAGGGCATGCTGGCGACGATTAATATCGCGGCCGAGAAAAACGGCTACACCCTGACCGATCGCGGCACTTACATCAAATACGGCGCCGCCGCGGGCGGCAGCCCGGCCCTGGCTATCCTGGTGGAAGGAGACGCGCGGTTGAAGAATCAGTACAGCGTCATGGCCGTCAATCCCGGAAAATGCCCCGGGGTCGATATCGACGGCGCCAGGGTGTTTGCCGCCTGGATGGCGGGCCCGACGGGGCAGAAACTGATCAATGATTTCCGCCTCATGGGGCAACAATTGTTTTTTGCCAACGCACTGTAGCGGCGGTCTTCAGGCCGCCAGGATGCCTTATGGATTTTATCGTTGCCGGAATCATCGAAGCCGTGTGCCTGCTGGCCACCGGCGATCCCGAAACCTATTCGGCGGTTTACGCCAGCCTGCGGGTATCGGCCATGTCCATGGGGGCCAGCCTGGTCATCGGCCTGCCGGCCGGATTTCTCCTGGGGTATTCCGATTTCCCGGGCAAGCGGCAGGTCCGACTGTTTCTGGACACGATGCTGTTTTTACCTACGGTCTTCATCGGTCTGCTGGTCTATGCCCTGATCTCCTCCCGGGGCCCTCTGGGTGAAATGGGGCTGCTGTTCACCCTGCCGGGCATCGCCATCGGTCAGACCCTTCTGGCCCTGCCGGTGGTCATGGCCCTGACCGCCACCGCCACGGAAGAGGCGGACAGAAATCTGCGCCTGACCCTGACGTCCCTGGGCGCCGACCGCCGGCAGATATTGCTGACCAGCCTCTGGGAAACACGCCATGGCCTGGTCACGGCGGCCCTGGTGGCCGCCGGCAAGGTCATGACCGAGGTAGGGATCTCCATGATGGTCGGCGGCAACATCAAGTGGCATACCCGCACCATCACCACGGCCATCGCCCTGGAGACCAACAAGGGACTTTTTGCCATGGGCATCGCCCTGGGGCTGGTGCTGCTGCTGATCGCGCTGACGGTCAACCTGGGCGTGATGTTTTTGAAGAGGCGCTAAAGATCAAAAAATGCCTGACGTAATTTATCGCCTGACGGATGTCGTTTACGGCTATGACCGGAAGCCGGTCCTGGAGATAACGGAGCTGCGGATTCCCGGCGGCATGATCACGGGCCTGATCGGTCCCAACGGCAGCGGCAAAACAACCCTGCTCAAAATTCTGGCTTTTATTATTCAACCGGATGGCGGACAAGTCCGGTTTCGGGGCGATTCCCCGTCTGCCGGACGGCGCCTGGTCACCACTTTTCTGCCCCAGACCCCGTTTCTGCTCAACCGCACGGTTTTCGAGAATGTCGCTTACGGTTTGCGCCTGCGGGGCCTGAAGGAGGGGTTGGACAGGCGGGTTGAGGAGGCGCTGGCCCTGGTGGGGCTGCCTGCCGATGGCTTTCGCCGCCGGCGACCGGAAGCGCTCTCCGGCGGGGAGTGCCAGCGGGTCGCCATGGCCGCGCGCCTGGCTGTCAGGCCGCAGGTCCTGCTCCTGGACGAACCCACGGCCAATGTCGACGCCGAGAGCGCCCGCCTGATCAGCGAGGCGGCCCGGCGGGCGGTAGACGACTGGGGCACGACGGTGGTGGTGGCCGGCCATGACCTGCACTGGCTGTATGAAATCTGCGATCAGGTCTTTCAGATTCATCAGGGCCGGGTCTGGCCCGCCGGAGACCGGAACGTCATTCCCGGTCCGTGGCGTTCCCCGGGCGGGGTTTTTTGGGAAAAAGCCCTGTCCGACGGTCAAACGGTGCGGGTGAGCCGGCCGCCTTCGAATCGCTCCTCGGCGGTGGTCGAGTGTCGGGCGCTTCTATCCGGAGAGCCGCCGCCGGACACCTTCCCCATCAGAACCCTCATCACCCGCCTGATCATGGAAAAAAATTCCGGGAAAATCCTGCTGACCCTGGCTGCCGGCAACCTGGTGCTGAACATCCGGCTGACGTCTGAAGAGATCGCCGCCCACGGCCTCTATCCGGGCAAGGAACTGACCGTTTATTACGACATGACACCGATCATGTGGATCTGATGATTCGCGTCCTCACATAATTTTCAATAAGGGAACGGCATCCCTGTTTTTCATGACGCGGCAAAAAAAGGATTATATCCCCAGCTTCTTCATCCGGTTTCGCAAGGTACTGGGATTGATTTGGAGCATGGCCGCGGCGCCATTCGGGCCGTGGATGCGGCCTTTGGTCAGATCCAGAACGTGTTTGATGTGGCGGCTCATGGCCTCGTCCAGTGACAGCACTTCCCGATCGGCCGGGTGCCTGTCCGGCAGGGTCTCTTCGGTTGGCTCCTGGGTAATGGTTTGAAATAGAAGCGGACCGCCTTTACTTAAAATAAGTTCCCGCTCCACCACGTTTTCCAGTTCGCGGACATTGCCCGGCCAGGAATAATTTTTCAGGCGGACGATGGCGTCCGGCGCCAGGGTGGGTCGCTTACGGTATTTGAGCTCCCGGGACTTTTGTTCAATAAAATGGTCCACCAGGGCGGGGATATCGCTTCTCCTGGCGCGCAGGGGAGGGATCTTGATGGGAAAGACATTGAGACGGAACCAGAGATCCTCCCGGAACTTGCCTTCGGCCACCATCTCTTCCAGGTTCCGGTTGGTGGCGGCGATGACCCGGATATCAACGGAGATCGATTCGGTACCGCCGACGCGCTCGATGATTTTATTCTGCAGCACCCGCAGCAGACGCACCTGGTCCCGGAGGGGCAGCTCGGCGATTTCATCTAAAAAAATAGTTCCACCGTGGGCGCGTTCAAAACGACCGATCTTCTGGCTGACGGCGCCGGTAAAGGCCCCTTTCTCATGACCAAACAGCTCGCTGTCAATAAGTGTTTCCGGAATGGCACCGCTGTTGACCCGGATAAACGGGCCGTCCTTGCGGGCCGAGTGCTGATGAATAAAATTGGCGATCAACTCCTTGCCCACGCCGGTTTCCCCCAGAAGCAGTACCGGGCTGTCCTGGCCGGCGACCAGATGGGACATTTCCATCACCCCCTTTAAACCGAAGTTGCCGCCGACAATATCGCCGGTCACGGGATGATGCAGTTCCTTTTGAAGAAACTGTTTTTCTTCTTCCAGGAGTTTGTTGAGCCGGATGATTTCCCGGTGCTTCATGTGGTTTGAAAAGGCGATAAAAAAGGGATCATGCAGCTGGGAAAAGAGCCGCAGGTGATCCTCGGTCAGCACGTTGCGCCCCTCCGTACCCAGGCTGGCCACGCCGATCGGCATATCCTTATCAAGGAGGAGCATGACCAGGACCGACCAGTCGGTTCCGAAGTGATTAACGTAAGCCTCCATGGTGGGATCGAGTCCCGGTTGATTGATGAGCCTGGTTTTCCCTAATCTTAAAATATCCTCGGCCAGTAATTTTTCCTGCCCCCAGGGCATGATCGACTCAATTCTGTCGGCGATAAATCCGTAACTTTCCGCCAGAACCCGGAAGGACTTAAGCCCCTCTTCCCAGTGGTAAACAATCATTGTCTGCCCCGGCATGAATCTGCTTAAGTATTGCAGGCAATGGGATACGCCGGCCTGCAGGTCAAGATTGCCGCATAACCGCCGGGTAACCTGACGGAATATTTCATCGGTGTTTTCTATCGGCTCTTTTAACGATGGCAGAATGTCGGTCTGTTGGTGGTCTTTAACAATGCTTTCAAAAATCAGCTGGAGCGATCCTTTCAGATCGGTAATCAGACGGGTGTGTTCTTCGGTAATTCTGTTAGTACCATCGGCAGCGAAAAAAATGGTGCCGCAATCAGGGGGCTTTCCCGCGAAATTCAGGTTCAAGGATGACCAGTTGGCGGCTTTGCCTCTTTTATAGATATGGTTACCAACCACATCCGTTGAGGGGTCATTGATGATGTATGTTTCCGGTACAACCCCCTGCTTAAAGGGATCCATAACCAGATCGGGCATGGCTTCAAACACGAAATTGGTTTTTTCAGCCCCGGTTTCGGAAGCCTGGGCCAGAACCCGCATCAGGTGACGGTCCGGGTCAAACTGGACCACATAAATCCGGTCTATCGGAAAAGTATGCTTTATATAATGATAAGCATCTTCAAGTGCCGTGTAGGGTGTTGCTTCAAGAATTTGCTGATGTACGCGACGGACCAAGGAATCCAGTTCAACAGTCATGGCTGTACCCCCAGAAAAGTTGCCGTATATGACAATAATAGTTAATTTTGTCATATATGACAACCGAAAACGTCATATCCGGCGAACAGGAAACCATGTGTTTTGCAACATACTGAATATGTTTAATGAAAATAACGGCACGGTTGTTGCTCAATCAATAGCCAAGAAAGACGCTCGCTAAAGGGGAAACCAATAAAAAAGAGGGAGCAAGGAATGAAAAAATTAGCTGTTATTTTAGCCGTTGGACTCATGGTAAGCATCAGCCTGACAAGCATGGCCCTGGCCGGGGGAAGCAACACCTACACCTGCAACACCCGCTATCCCGTTATACTGGCACACGGCATGGGCGCTTCGACGAAGGTTCTGGGTATCGTGGATTACTGGTGGGGTATTGTGCCGGCACTGCAAAAGCAAGGCGCCAGCGTTTACTGTACCACGGTCAACGCCATGGACAGCACCGCCAACAAAGCCGCTAGTTTCAAGCAGCAGGTCATGCAAATCATGGCCGCGACCGGCGCCAAAAAAGTCAATATCATCGGCCATTCCCACGGGACCATCTATACCCGCTATGCCATCTCCAACCTCGGCCTGGCGCCCTATGTGGCCAGCTACACCAGCCTGGCCGGCCCTCACCGGGGCAGTTCCATCGCTTCCCTGATCATGTATGAATTGCCTGACTGGCTGCTGGCCGCCGGCGGTGATGTCATCGATTTTGTTTACGCTTTTATTTTCGGGGACACCAGCCCCGATTCCCTGCAGAACGCCCTTGATATCTGCCCGGATTACATGATCAACACCTTTAACCCCAACACGCCCAACATGCCCGGCATTTACTACCAGAGCTGGGCCGCCAAGGCCAAAACAGCCTGTCCCAGCGTCATTCTGAATCCGACCTGGCTGGTCATGCTGGTCGAAGAAGGGGCCAATGACGGGCTGGTCAGCGTGGAAAGCGCCAAATGGGGCAATTTCCGCGGAGTGCAGGAGGCCGCCTGGTACAGCACCGGCTGCGATCACCTCAACATTGTCGGTCAGTTGTTCGGGGTAACGCCGGGATTTGACGCGCCGCAGTTTTTCGTGGATATTGTAAAGGACTTGAAAGCCCGCGGCTATTAAACCGGTTTGAATAAATCAGGAGACAGACAGGGGCAGCCGAAGGGCGGCCCCTGTTTTTTTTGGGAAGAAACGATGAAGGGCATTAATGGAAGAATCATTTTCGCTTTTGTCGGCCTGCTGTTACTGGGCCTGTTGATTGGCTTGTACACGCGGCAGCCTGCGCCGGAAGACACAGCCTATATTTTTGACCGCGCCACCGGCCCGGCAATCGAGCAGATTGCGGCATCAAAAGAACAGATCACGGCCATAAAGACCCATGAACAGACCCTGCCGGGTGATGACAAAGGGGGAATACCGGACGAAGGGCCACCGGGAGAGGGGTCCGTCATTAAGGACCTTTTTTCTCAAATTATTGTCAGCTCGGGAACCACCCTGCACTATTTTACCTGGCTGGGTCATGAGTTTCGCCAGGCAACTTCCCGCGAAGATCATCTGGCTCAGGTCAAAGAGAAAATTTTCTCCCAGTTTCCTCCTGAAGAGGCCGGCCGGCTCTACGCCACATATCAGCGGTATCTGGATTGCGAAATAGCCGTGGCCGATTTGACGGCACGCTTCGGGCCGGTCACCACGGCCGAAAACGGCCTGGAACTGTTAAGAAAGGTTCAGGAGTTTCGACGGGGGTCTCTGGGCCGGGAACTGGCGGACAAGCTGTTCGGCGAGCAGGTCAAGGAAAAGGAATACAGTATCCGGCGAGCCGCCATTGTCAACGACGGCACCCTGTATGCCGCGGACAAACAGACCCAGCTGGACCGGCTGACGCAGGATATGTGGGGCGACTCCGCGGATTCTGAGGCGGTATCCCAGGGATCGGACCCCTATGAAAAATACCAGGCCGCCCTGGCCATGCACCAGAAAGACTTGGCTGAGATTACCGGAGAAGCCGAGCGCCAGGCCGCCATTGACGACATCCGCAATCAGTATCTGCAGCCGGATGCCGTCGAGCGAATAAAAGACGTGGAACGGCAGGCGGCGGAACGGCAGCAGCAGGAGCAGGCCTATTTCTCGGCGGAAAAGAAAATTTCAGAGGACACCTCGCTTTCTGAAGAAGCCAGGGAGGAGCAGATCGACCAACTGCGGCAGCAGATGCTCGGCGATCAGGCCGAGGCCATGAAAAGAAGGGAAGCGATTGAAACCGCCAGGCAGGAGCAGCTCAAAAAGGCCGGATTAACGCCGGATTCCGGCCCGTAAAAGTGAGGCCGCCAGCACCACCAGCAGGAAAAAGAAAAGCCAGTCCCCCCACCGCGTATAAACCGTTGTCCCCGTTAAACGCGAAAATGATCCGGAAATCCGCTGGGCGCGAAACAGATCACTGCTGGCCATCAGGCTTCCATCCGGCGCGATCACGGCGGAAATGCCGCTGTTGGAAGCCCGCAGCAGCCAGCGGCCGGTCTCCACGGCCCGGGCCCGGGCCGCCCGCAGATGACAGCGGGGCATGGCCGAATCGCCGAACCAGGAGTCGTTGGATACATTGACCAGAAACGCGGCACCCTGCTTCACGGACCGTCGGACATAGCCCGGGTAGAGGATCTCAAAACAGACGGATATCCCCACCCGGCCGAGGGACGTCATCAGACAGGCCGGTGTCGTGCCCGGCACAAACCGCTCCGGAGCGTTATAAAAACGAAAAAAAGGGCCGATCAGCGGCGCCCTTTCCGAGTACGGCAGGAGAATATGCTTGTCATATCGTTGCAGGGGGCGGCCTCCGTCGATCACATAAACGGAATTGAAAACGCCCTGTTGCTGCCGGTCATGTTTCAGCCCGCCGGCGATCAGTAAATTATTTTCACCCAGCATCCGGGCCAGATCCGCGAAGAACGGTTCGGTCAGACTTTCCGGACGATTGAGTACGGTTTCCGGCCAGACAATGACGCCAGCCCTTCCCGGGTCCGCCGACACGCCGCTGAGTTCGATATAGGTTTTCAGTTGCTGGTAAAACCCCAGGCCCCCCCAGCGGTCTTCAGGTGAAAAATTGCCCTGAACAATGACGACAGGCGTTGACTTTCCGACGGAAGGCGCGGCAGTCATCAGATAACGCCGGGCTGATCCGTAGCCCCAGGGCACAGCTATTACCAGGGCCAGCAGCAATGACGCTGTTTTAGGCCTGCTCTCTGATTGCCGTTGACCAGAGCGGCCGGTTGCGGCCAGGGGGATCAGCAGAGCGTTGAACATCACCCCAAAAAAAGAAACCAGGTAAACCCCGCCCAGATCGACCATTTGGAAATAGGCCGGCCAGTTCACCAGGGCATAACCCAGGTCGCCCCAGGGGACCAGCAGCGGAATCGTGCTTTTGACGTAATCGCCCAGCACCCACAGACCGGGCACCACCAGGGCATAAAAAACCAGACTCCGGTTGTGTAAAAACCGGTAAAAGAGGGCAAATGTCAGGTGAATCAGCCAGACCGGCAACATCAGAGCCAGGCAGAAGAACAGAGCCGCCGTAGCCACGGGCAGCCGATAATGTCCCGTCAGGGCGTTGAACACCCAGTAACCCATGCCGGAAGAAAAAACGATCGAGAACAGGGTTATCCGTCCGACAAGCGCTTTCCATGTCGTTGCCCTTTCAAGGGACAACAACAACGGGAAAAGGGCCACAAACGAAATCCACCACAACGAATTGATGGAAAAAGCGACCGTAAAGAGTATGGCGGACAGAGGCGCCAGAGCCATCGGCGGCTACATCTCCTTCGAAATTGGCCTGCTATCCCCGCAGGTCCTTGCGCAGGATCTTGCCCACGTTGGTTTTAGGCAGGATATCCCTGAACTCGTAATGCTTGGGCACTTTGTAGCCCGTCAGGTTCTTTTTGCAGAAATCCTTGATCTCGTCCACGGTCAGGGAAGAATCTTTTTTGACCACAAAGAGCTTGACCGCCTCACCGCTCTTATCGTCGGGCACGCCGATGACCGCGGCTTCCATCACCTTGGGATGGGTCATGACGACTTCCTCGATCTCGTTGGGATAGACGTTGAAGCCCGACACGTTGACCATGTCTTTCTTGCGGTCCACCAGCTTGACGTAACCCTGTTCGGTCATATACCCCATGTCACCGGTCTTGAAAAAACCGTCGGCGGTGAAGACCCTGGCCGTTTCCTCCGGTCGGTTATAATAGCCCTTTGTAACCTGAGGGCCCTGGATGCAGATTTCGCCAACCTCATTTAACGGCACCTCCCTGTCCTCGTCATCGCGGATGGAAACAAGGGTGGAGGAGATGGGCAGGCCGATGTAACCGCTGTATTCCTTGATATGGATCGGATTCATGCAGGCCGCCGGCGAGGTTTCGGTCAGGCCGTAGGCTTCCACCAGAGTCACGCCGGTGACCTCCTTCCAGCGCCGGGCCACCGGTTCCTGCACCGCCATACCGCCGCCCAGGGAGGTTTTGAGGTGGGAAAAGTCCACCGTGTTAAACCCCTCGGTGTTCAGCAGGGCATTGAAAAGTGTGTTGACGCCGGTCATGGCGGTGAACTTCCACTTCTTCAGCTCCTTGACGAAATGGGGAAAATCCCGAGGGTTGGTGATCAGCACGTTCAGGGCGCCGATGGAGGAGAAGACCAGGCAATTGGCCGTCAGCGAAAATATGTGGTAAAGCGGCAGCGGCGTGATCATGATCTCGCTGCCTTCGGTGATCTGCTTCCGGATCCAGGCCCGGGCCTGGAGGACATTGGCCACGATGTTGCGATGCGTCAGCACGGCGCCCTTGGAAACGCCGGTGGTGCCGCCGGTGTATTGCAGGAAGGCGATGTCCTCCTGTTTGACGTCGGCCGGCCGGAAGTTCGCGGCATTCCCCCGGGAAAGGGCCTGCATAAAAGGCACCGCCCGGGGCAGGTCGTAAGCGGGAACCATCTTTTTGACGTGCTTGATAACCGTGTTGACCAGCAGCGACTTGGGAAAGCCGAGCATGTCGCCAATGCCCGTGATGATAATGTTTCTGACGGGCGTCCGGGCCACGACCTCTTCCAGGACATGGGCGGAATTGGCGAAGATGACGATGGTCTCCGCACTCGCGTCGTTAAGCTGGTGCTGGAGCTCCCGGGCCGTGTAGAGGGGATTGACGTTGACCACCACCATCCCCGCCGACAGGATGCCGAAAAGCGACACCGGGTACTGGAGAACGTTGGGCATCATCAGGGCCACCCGCGCCCCGGGCTGAAGGTTGAGCTCGTTCTGCAGGTAGCTGCCAAACTGCCGGGATAGTTGCCGCAGTTCCCGGTAGGTGATGGTCTTGCCCATCTGGTGGAAGGCCGGCTTGTCCGCGAAACGGTCATAGGCGGTTTCCATGATGTGGGGAATGGATGCGTACTCGGAAAGATCGATCTCGGCAGGCACTCCTGGCGCGTAACTGGACAACCATATTTTTTCCATTTCAGGTCTCCTCCGTCAATTAGGATGACAAGACACCCCGGATCCGGAAATATAACAAATTGTTACTGTTAGTATTGTTTATGGTTTCTTGCCGTCGCCTGTCAATCGTTTTTGCAGGGGCCCCGGTTACGGTGATCCCCCGGATTTTTCACGGTTGCCGGGGTGGGCGCCCGGACGGCGGCGCCAGATAACAGGAAACCGTGCGGGTGGCCATATCGGACTGAAGGGTCAGTCCGGCCAGGGCCGTGTCGACCACGCTGACCACATGAGCCAGTCGTATGCTGTCCGGCACCAGGGCCGGAAGCCGGTTGGGCAAAGCGTATATCCACTCCAGATTGAAAATCACATCCGGGTCTTCGGGATAAATGGCCAGATAAAAAATACCGGTTTCGATGAGATCATGAAAGAAATGGGTGCCGAAGGAAAGATCCGGGATCAGGCTGCCGCTCTGGTAGCTGATCTCGGCGATGGCCGTCACCTGGTTTATTTCGGAAAAGCTGACCGGTACGCCCATGGCCGGGGAATGGGTCCCCCAGCGTCCGGGTCCCATCAGCAGGGTGGGTTGCCGGTCCCGGCCTTCAATCAGTCTGTTGAGTTTGCCGATCAGCCGCGCGACGCTGTATTTTTCCGACATGGAAAGCTCGGCGTACGGCTGGGGATCTACCAGGATAATCCGGGAGACAGGCCGCCGGATAGTGCCGCCCATGAAATTGCCGGCCACGCGGATGATGGTGTTGTCGACGTCCGCGGCCGGCGGCGCCGGATTGCCGGGATGATCGCCCAGGGTCTGGAATGGCCGGCATTGAAGCAGATTGATCTGCATGACTTCGTTCTGATCGAAGTTAACGGTAAACTCCACATCCACGGGATTGTCGTAAACCGTTTCCAGCCGGGAAAGCAGCCGTTTCATCATGTCGACAAAGGCGGTCCGGGACAGAAACGGATCAAAGGTCAGCACCAGCTGGTCTTCTTCCGGCCGTCCCAGTTCCCGCATCAGCCGGGCCGCTTCGGTGTCCCGGATGGCGATCAGGTCTATGCGTTGCGGCACTTCCCTTTTCAGCAGTTCGGCCAGGGGCATTGTTTCGATCTGGTTGGCCTCCAGATTCAACAGGTCGACAAAATGCTGGGAAAAGCGGCGGATGTCCTCCATGCCGGTCAGGGGCTTGACCAGCGGATCATCCATGGCCACGATTCGGGGATAGTCGTTTTCCACCCGGTTCACGGCCCGGGTGCCCAGACCAAACACCAGCCGCGCCATACCCGCTTCGGGATCCATTCCCTTCTTCCAGACAAAAGGATTGTGTGACAGGCCCACCCCGGCCAGTTCGGGGAAAAAATAGGATTTGTGATAGGCCCCCGACACCCGCTGCACCAGCAGCGCCATTTGCTCGTCGGCCTGGTCCAGACCCCGCTGACGACGATACGTCAGGGCGTCTTCACTCATGGTGCTGGCGAAGATGCGCAGCACGGCCCGTTCAAACTCTTCATACCGTCTTTCCGGCGATCCCTGGTTGACGCAGAAAAAACTGTCGTACTTGCCGGCAAAGGCGCTGCCGAAAGCGTCCTCCAGAAGGCTGCTGGAGCGCACAATAATGGGAGACTGACCGAAATATTCCAGCATCAGGGTCAACCGTTCCACGACTTCCTCGGGAAACGTCCCTGCTGGAATCTTTTCCTTCAACTCCCGGCCCCTGACAAAATATCCCTCCCGGGTCTTGTGGGCCATGAAGGTCTGCCACCAGCCGTTCTGAACGATAAAGGAGTAAAATACATCCGAACCGATATAAAAGGAATCATGCTGTTCCAAAGTGTGCTGCCAATCGAAAGCGTCGTCCCGGGACAGGATCCTGCGGGCCAGCAGCATGCCCACCGACTTGCCGCCGATAAAACCGGTGCCGATGAGGCGCTCCTTGATCTGCAGCAGATCCTCCAGGGAAAAATATTGCCGGATCATGGCCAGCAGCCGCTTGTTTCGGGTCATCATCAGGCGGCTCAATTGCTGCACCATATCCTGTCGCTCTTCGGATCCGGCTTCGGACGTCAGCAGGGCACGGGCCTCCATGAAGAGACGGTCCCAGTAATCCAGGTGGCGGTGGGCGCCGGTCATGCTGGACTGGGACAGATGAGAAAAAAGCTGGGTGGCTTCGACGCTGTTGATGACCGGCACCAGCGTCTCTTTTTCCTTGATGTGGGGGAAAAACATGGTCGGCGAATAGCGATGCTGCACTTTGATGGGATGGACGCAGATGCGGCCCTTGTAATTATAAATGTCGATCAGTACCTGGGTGGTTTCCCGGATACGGGCGATGGCCTTGTAGGAGTGGCTGTTACGCAGCAGGGCGAAATAGGCGATGGTGTTGAGTTGAAACAGGTACGGGCAGGTAATGAAAAAGAAGTCGCTGATCATCCGGTCCGTGGCCCACATGTGCAGCAGATCGGACAGGGAGTCGAAGACATAACAGACATCCCGGCCTTCCCGGGTGATGATGGTATGCACCTGGGCGGAAAAAGATTCAAAACTGTTTTCCGTCTGCAGACGGTAAATCGTCAGGCCGGATCGGTCTTCCAGCAGCGCCGTGTGCCGGCCGAACCGCAGATAGACAAGCCGATCCCCGCGGGCCAGGGCTTCGTTGACAAAGGGGGTGACCACCCGCTGATAGTCGTCCAGGCTGTCCACCTGCCAGACCACGTTATCGCCCGTCCGCAGATGGTCGATAATGGCGTCCAGGCTCTCCCAGCCGGTGCTGACGCGGGTATAATGGATCATGCCGTCGGCTCCATACCCATTCGCCCGGTCATGGCCCCGGCCAGGCGAAGGTCAGCGGGAGTGGTGATTTTGATATTGGCGGCCGATCCTGAAACGACCCGCACGATTCGGCCCAGTCGTTCCAGCAGGGCGGCGTCATCGGTTACCCGCCAGCCTCCGGCCGCCGCCTGCTGATGGGCCTCAAGCAGCACGCCATAACGAAAGGCCTGGGGGGTCTGGGCCAGCCACACGGCGGCGCGGTCGATGGTGCCGGTAATCCGGCCGTCTTTGTCCACCGCCTTAAGGGTGTCGCTGGCCGGGACGGCGGCGATACAACCGTCCGCATCCCGGATACCGTCGAGGCAGGATTGAATCAGCCGGCAGGTGACAAAAGGGCGAACCCCGTCGTGGATCACCACCACTCGCTCCCGGTCCGGACTCATGGCCCGCAAACCGTTAAAAACCGAGTCCTGACGCCGATCGCCTCCGGCCACCAGCGTAACGTCCCTGGCCACCTGCGGCAGAATAGTCTCCCGGCAGTAAACGAAATCCTTTTGAGGCACAACCAGGAAAATATCGTCGATGATGGCGCACGCGGCAAACACTTCCAAGGTGCGGCACAGCACCGGCCGGCCGGACAGGGGGAGATATTGTTTGGCCAGCGCACCGGGCAGGCGTTCGCCTTTTCCGGCGGCGACAATCAGGGCCGATACCATTCGGTCTCCTTACGCGCGCGCGACTATTTGAGATAATCCAGCTCCCGGGGCAAAGGGATGCCCTTGCCCATGGAATCCTCGCCGTAGTTGACGTCGGCCAGAATCTGAATGTCTTTTAAGGCCCGGACATCCCCTTCAAAAACGACGGCTTTGGCTTTCTCCCGGCTGATCTTCCCGCCGGCCCACTGGATGTCCAGCACGCTGCTGGCGTCAAAAGTGTCGTTGCCGACCTTCAGGTTGACCTCGCCGCCGTAATACTGGACAATTTTTGCCACCAGCAGGCTGGGGCGGCTGTGAAAGCCCAGCTCTACCGGAATCCCCACCTCGATATGGCCCCGCTCAATGTTCTCATTGAGGATTTTCAATGCCAGGCGTTTGCCGTCGGACAGAAACTGGTAGGAATAAAAAAGGCCATAATTAACGATTTTATCCAGCAGCGCCTCGGCGTCGATCAGCGAAAACAGGGCATTTTGAACATTTTTATAAACGCTTTTCTCTCCTTCCCGGGGAACAAAAAAATGACGCTCATAAAAATGAAGCAGCTTGCCGATAAAATCGAAGAGATGATAGACGACCGAAAAGTAACTGCGCAGTTCCTTCAGCTTGCGATCGCCGTAGCGCAGACCGCCGTAGATGATATAGGTGTCAAAGGAAGACTGCAGGTTGTGGACCAGCATTTCAAACCGCCGGATCAGCACCTCGTTGACCTTCTCCGGAACCAGTGTCCGGATCTCATCCGGGTCGCACTTCTCGTAGATGCCGTACTCTTCAAACTGTTTGGCGATGTTGAGAAAATCGCTGGTCACCTTGACGATATTCTTCTTCTGCTGTTCCTGCCGGGGCCGTTCATCGTCGATATCGAATTCAAGCATTTCACAGGTGACCGCGCTGGGAAAATCCTCGCTGGAGAATTCCTTTTCCGGCAGGGGCAGGTTCAATCGCGCCGCTTCGGCCAGAATAGCCGGGGCCAGGGAGATCAGGGTGCGGCTCAGGAAATGACGGGTATCCTCACCCTCTTTTTCGAAAACGGCTTTGTGGTTAAGATCATAAAAGATAAGGCGGTTTGAAATATGCTCCTGGATATAGCCGGCCATGCTCAAGTGCCGCACGGCCGCGGACAGCTCCCGGAACAGATACCAGTTGCGGTTGTTTTTGGCGCCGTGAAAATCAAGAAAATCTTCGACCAGGTGAGACGATGCCATCAGCTTGGAATACAGTTTCTTGGTGAAGAGCGACTCCGGCGACTCACATCTGGCCAGAAATTGGCAGCACTGAAGGTAGTCATCCGAGTATTGCCGCAGCTTTTGGGAAAAACCGATTTCGCAATAGGTTGCGCTCACTGTTCTCTACCTTTATTTTTCCTGGAAAATAAGGCCGGAGCGGCCCGTAAGCCGAATTCTGTTCCCCGACCGGGTTTCCCCGGGCGGGGCGGCGGTCATTCATCTGGGGACACCGGTCACCCGGCGCCTCATGCGACCTACCCGGAAGCTTGGACGGGCCGCCCTCAAACGCTTCCCTATTTGGCCTTGCACCGGATGGGGTTTACCAAGCATCCCCGGTCACCCGGAGATCTGGTGCGCTCTTACCGCACCTTTTCACCCTTACCCGGCATCCGCGACCATGAAGGCCGCGATCGCCGGGCGGTATATTTTCTGTGGCACTTTCCTTCACGTCGCCGTGACTTCACGTTATGAAGCATCCTGCCCTGCGGTGTTCGGACTTTCCTCCACAACCGTTTTTAGTTGCAGCGACCGCCTGGGCCGCTCCGACCGTATTTACTCTTCTTTCCTGTTGTTGACGTAAATGATCCTGTTACAAAACGGACAAAATCTCAATATATTTGTGGTATGCAGTTCATTATACATCTGGGCGGGAATATTCATGAAACACCCCTGACAGACATACTCCCTGACCACGGCCACCGCCTTGCCGCCGGGAATCCGGCCGCGCACCTCCAGGTAATGGTTAAGCAGGGGCCGGGGAGCGCTTTCGGCTATCCGGCGCCATTCATCGGCCAGAGCGGCCAGCCGATTTTCCTCTTCCTGCTGCTGTGATTCCAGATCCCGCCGCTCTTCCGCAAACCGTGATTTTTCAGCCTCCCAGTCCTTGCGGTCCCGGGCCAGGGTTTTTTCCTCTTCCTCCAGATCAAACAGAATCTTCAGCATGCCGTCTTCCAGTTTGGCAATCTGGCGTTTGAGATCCTCAATTTCCGTCAACACCGCCTGATATTCCTTGTTGCTTTTGATCGACATCAGTTTCTGGTCGCTTTTGCGGATGCTCTCCTGCCGGGTCTTGACTTCGGCCTCGCTGTCCCGGTATCGCTTTTTCTGTTCGTTCCATGATAGTTCGCGATCTTTTATCCGCTTTTCCTCTTCCGCCATCTGCTGGTCCAGCAGCGCGATCTGCTCCGGTAGCCTGTTTAACACCGCCTGGACTTTCGTCTTGTCATCTTCATTGGCCTGCAAACGGATCAGCACGTCCATCTCTTCCCTGGTAACTTCCCGCATAAACCTGGTCTCCCGTCCATATTAATTATACCCGTAAAAACGGGCTCTTTTCCTGCTCAACCCCCTGAATAGCTGGCGTCAGACCTGCCTCGGCCGCCAGTTCCCGAAGTCGGCGGACCAGCAGGCCCACCACCAGCCGTTCAGTTTCAAAATGTCCGGCGTCCACCAGGCCCCGGCCCGCCTCCCGTGCCGCCAGCCCGTTATGATGTTTAAACTCTCCGCTCACAAAGGCATCGGCCCCGGAAGCGAAAAAATCACCCATGAGGCTTGACCCGCTGCCGGAACAGACCGCCACACTGGCGACGGTCAGATCAGGATCACCCGCCATCCTCACATGATCGGCGCCAAACCGCTCTTTGACAAAATCGGCAAAGGCGGCCAGCGGCATGGGGGTTTTCATCCGGCCGACCCGACCCATTCCCCGGGCCTTTCCCACTGATCCGGCCAGGGGGAAGACATCATAGGCCATGGTCTCGTAAGGATGAACGGATCGAATCCGTTCGATGACGCCTTGCAGATCGTCCGCGGCCACGATGGTTTCAATCCTGACCTCATCGGCCGTGGCCACTTCGCCGGCGGTTCCGATAAAAGGAGAGGCGCCGGCGGAGGGCTTGAACCGGCCCGTGCCCCGAACCGTGAAGGAGCAACAGGAGTACGCTCCATAAACGCCGGCCGGGGTGTCCTCAAGCGCCCGCAGAACGACAGTCTCATGGGTTTCCGGAACAAACACCGCCAGTTTCCGGTAGTCCGGTTGACGAGGCGAGGCCAGCACCCGGGTTTCGGTCAACTCCAGCCTTTCGGCGCAGACGTCGTTCAGGCCGCCGTCGGCGCTGTCCAGGCTGGTATGGGCGCTGAATATGGACAACCGGTGTTCAGCGGCCAAGCGGATGGCGCGGCCGGGCATGCTCTCAAAGTCAATATTTTTGATTCCCGACAGCAGCAGTGGATGATGGGTAATCAGCAGGTTGACCCCGGCGGCGCAGGCGGCGGCAATAACCTCGTAGGAGGGGTCCAGGGAAACCCAGACAAGATCAGCGCTCCAGCCGTAACTGCCCGCCTGAAGGCCGCAGTTATCCCATGACTCCGCCAGTTCCGGCGGAGCCAGCCGGTTCATGAGCCCGGCCATGTCAGCGACGGTCACAGTCATGGCAAATCTCTCCACAAATAAAAAGGGCATGATGTCAAAGACACCACGCCCCTGGGAAACGATATTCCACCCGTTGACCGGGCGGGTTTTTTACTCCTTCGACTCATAACGGTCTTGCCTGTTCCTGATCGCCATATCCGGCTCTCTGCCCTTAAAAAGTGGGCCCACCTGGGTTCGAACCAGGGACCGACCGGTTATGAGCCGGTGGCTCTTCCAGCTGAGCTATGGGCCCGAAGGCTGCGATTTTCCGATCAATTCACAAATCAGGATTGTGGTTGATCGGGCCATATTTGTCAATAATATGTTGCCGAAAAAATCATGGAATTTACGGGTTAGCCCTCTTCCATAAAATGCTTCAGCTTTTTGCTGCGGGTGGGATGCCGCAATTTTCTCAAGGCTTTCGCCTCTATCTGCCGGATCCTTTCGCGGGTTACCGCGAAATCCTTGCCGACCTCCTCCAGGGTGTGGTCCGCCTTTTCGCCAATACCAAAGCGCATCCGCAGCACCTTTTCTTCCCGCGGCGTCAATGTCGCCAGGACTTTACGGGTCTGCTGGGACAGGTTCAGGTTGACGGCCGCTTCCGACGGAATCATGAATTTCTTGTCTTCGATGAAGTCGCCCAGGTGGCTATCCTCCTCCTCGCCGATGGGCGTCTCCAGAGAAATCGGCTCCCGGGCAATCTTCAACACCCGCCGGACCTTTTCCAGAGAGACCTCCATCTTTTCCGCGATCTCCTCGGGTGACGGCTCATACCCCCGCTCCTGCACCAGATAGCGGGAAGTCCGGATCAACTTATTGATCGTTTCGATCATGTGCACCGGTATCCGGATGGTCCGGGCCTGGTCCGCAATGGCCCGGGTTATCGCCTGTCGGATCCACCAGGTGGCATAGGTACTGAATTTATATCCCCGCCGGTATTCAAACTTATCCACCGCCTTCATCAGGCCGATATTCCCCTCCTGGATCAGGTCCAGGAACTGCAGTCCACGGTTGGTATACTTCTTGGCGATGCTGACCACCAGGCGCAGGTTGGCCTGGACCAGTTCCCCTTTGGCGTCCTTGGCGCGGGAATACCCTTCCGCCACTTTGACCATCACCCGCTTTAACGAACGACTGTCGGCCATCAGGGCTCTTTCGCGAATATCGATCTGCTCGTCAAGCTCCTTAAGCCGGTTGTAAACCTCTCCCATATCCTTTCTGGTCAGTTTGGAACGGACTCCGACCCAATTGACAAAACCGCTCCGGCTCTTCAGGTTGGATCGTACGGTGACGGCCGCGGCATTCATCCCGGCCTCTCCGGCACAGGATTCAATTGCTTTGTTCTGCTGGTCAAACCAGTCCAGTTCAGCCATGATTCGCTTTTCGATATTTACCATCACCTCATTTTCAATCCGCCAACCCATGAGAAGCTCAAATATTCTGGCGCTCCGGCGCGCCACGTTTTCCCGGACCCGCTTTCGCTCCGCCTCCGATAAATTCGGCGCCAGCAGTTCCTCTCGCTGGGTGTAATTCTCCGCATCCAACTGTTTGATCACACGGATAGCCTCAAGAAATCCCTCGACACGCCGCTCCTCGTCTTCGCTGACGTCTCCTTCATCCACGTCTTTTAAAACAAACTTCGGCCGTAAATTGCCGGACTCGATGTTATCACCCAGGGCAATGATGCTTTCGACCCCAATGGCGGTCTCCAGCATGCCTTTTAACGCTTCCTGCTCGCCGGCTTCGATTTTTTTGGCGATTTCCACCTCGCCTTCCCGGCTTAAAAGCGTCACCATCCCCATTTCCCGGAGATACATTTTCACCGTATCGCCGACCCCTCCATAGGCCGCGACCGCCCGCTTCTCGGCGCCGCTTTTCAGAGACGCCTTCTTATGATTTTCCTGATCAACGTCTTTAACGACAAGGATCTCTTCCTCTTCCAGGCAAGCCATTCCTTCTTCGATTTGATCCTCAGCGATCTCCTTGTCCGCCATCTCCCTCTCAACCTCCTCGTAAGTCAATACTCCCTGCTTTTTCCCTTTGGCAATAATCCTGCTCAACTTCTGTTTTACCGACGGTTTTTCCACCACAACGTCTTCGCTGGAGAGCTTCGGGCTGCCCGCCTTGGTCGCGACCATCTTTTTCTTAACCGGAGCCTTCACAGCAATGGGTTTTCGGGCGTCAGTCTTTTGTGGCACGGGTTTCCGAGCTGGCGCAGGCGTTCGTGTCGACGCGGACCTCCGAACTGGCTCAAGCTTCCGGGCTGGCGCAGATTTCTGTACCGACGCGGATTTACGCGCGGCTGGTTTCGGCGGTGCGGTTTTTCTGGCTGGCGCCGTTCTCCTGTCGGGTGCGGCTTTTCGCCCCGAAACGGATTTTTTCAGGGTTTTATCCTTTGCGGCCGGTCTCTGCTTTTTCGATGAAGATGCCACCTTTTTCCCAGAAGATATTCGCGCCATAAAGCTTCTCCCCTCATTCAATAATTTGGATCCTGTCCTTTATCAGTTGCAGCTGTTTGCGTTTTACCTGCAACAATTTCTCCAGTAGCTGATCATCCTGATTATCGGCGACGGATTTAATGCGCGCGTTCAGTCCCCCATCCTGGCGGCGACATATCGACATGAACTGCTGCAGCAATTTACGACAGTCATCCTCTTTCCACTCGCCGAACCCCAATTCATCCCCCACCAGCAGGGAAGTCACCTCCCGCCGCTGTTCCTCGTTTTCGACCAGGGCCGTAATGTCGACCCCGCCCTGTTCAATATCGTGACGCTGACGCAGGATGATTTTGCCCAGCGCCGCCAGCGTAACATTTTCGAAAAAATTCAATATATCCATCTGTTCGATTTCCGGCAGCAGAAAAGGCGCATGCAACATCATCCCCACCACCTGCCGTTCCAGTCGATATCTTCTTGAGCCGAAATCCTGACGGGTATTCGGTGGCGGCGGTCCGTCATCGCCGACCGGCTGCCCGGCATCACCACCGGCGGGAGCGGCCTTTAACGCGACCGCGGCTTTGTTGATTCTGTCCAGCAGCGCCCGTTCCTCAATGCCGATTCGCTCCGCCAGCTCCTTGACATAGAGGGACCTGGCCAGATCATCATCGATACCGGCCAGGACCGGTTCCATTTCCGATATAACCCGGAGCTTGCCATCCACGGACAGCCCGTGTTTCCGAACGGCCTCGTTGATTACGTACAACATGGCCTCCTGTGCATCGGCGGCAAGACGCAGAAAAGAGTCGGCGCCGTGTTTCATCAGATAGGAATCCGGGTCGTGTCCTTCCGGAAGGGAAAGGATAAACGGCTTGATCGATTTTTCCTCGGTAAACAGATCAATGCCCCGCCGTGCAGCCTTGATGCCGGCCTCATCCGAGTCAAAAACCATGACGGCTTTGGTCACGTACCCTTTCAAAAGACGCACATGTTCAACCGTCATCGCGGTTCCCAGCGTGGCCACGACATTTTCAATCCCGTGCCGGTAGACCGCCAGAAAATCCATGTATCCTTCGGTGATATAGACGACGCCCGTCTCCCGGCACTTTCGCCTGGCCGACTCCAGGCCATACAACACACGCCGTTTGTTGTAAAGGGCCGTTTCAGGAGAATTCAGGTATTTGGGCAGAGAATCATCCATGACCCGGCCGCCGAAGGCGATAATTCTACCGGCCACATCGGTAATCGGGAACATGATCCGGTCACGAAAACGGTCGTAGTATCCGCCCGACTGTTTTTTAACGACCAGTCCGGCCTGCTCCGCGACCCGAGGGGATATGTGCTTTCTCTCCAGATGATTCATCAGGTTGTCCCATCCGGCCGGCGCATACCCCAGCCTGAACATCTCCACTGCTTCCCGGGTCAGGCCGCGTTTGGCCAAATACGCCCGGGCGGATTTGCCCTTCTCTTCCCCGGCCAGGCATGCCTGAAAAAACTCAGCCGCCAGGGCGTTAACGGACAGCATTCGCTGCCTTTCCGAGTCGGCCCTCTCCTGCTGAGGCGACATCTCTTCCCGGGGAAGGGCGATTCCGTAACGTCGGGCAAGCATCCGGACGGCTTCGGGAAACGAGACGCCCTGATGCTTCATCAGAAAGGTAAAAACGTTTCCGCCTTCATGACATCCGAAACAGTGAAACATCTGCTTGTCGGGGCTGACCGTGAAAGAGGGGGTTTTTTCCTGATGAAACGGACAGAGGCCCAGGTAGTTTTTACCGGCTTTCTTCAGGATGACCGCTTCGGACACGACATCGACAATATCCGCGGTATTGCGGATTTCCGCGATTTTGTCTTCAGGGATATAACCGGACAACGCCTTCTCCCTTGCCGTTACGGCCTCTTTTTCGCGGCAACGGCAATGGCCCCGGGAAGACTCACATCACCCTCATACAAGGCCCTGCCGATGATCACGCCCATGACGCCGGGATGAGGAATATCCGCCAGCGCCTTGATATCGTCAAGGGCGGAAACGCCCCCCGATGCGACCACGGGCACAGCCACCGCCCGGGCAAAACTGCTGATGGCCGGAATATTTGGGCCCGTCCTCATACCGTCCCGGGCGATGTCCGTGAAATTGATGGCCGACAGCCCTGCGCCTTCAAACTGCCTGGCCAGGTCTATGGCGGACACACCGGTTGTTTCCGTCCAGCCTTCGATGGCCACCAGGCCGTTCCTGGCGTCAATCCCCAGCACGATCCGTTCCGGAAACTCCCGGCAGGCGGCCCGCACCATCTCCGGATGATTGACGGCGCCGGAGCCGATGACGACTTTAGCCGCCCCCGAATCCAGATACATTCTGACGGTGTCAAGGTCGCGAATACCGCCGCCCACCTGAATCGGAACCGCCACGCTGGTGACGATTCTTTCAATGGCGGCGACATTCCGGGGCCCTTTTTTTACCGCCCCGTCCAGATCCACCACGTGGATCAACTCAGCGCCCTGGTCCGCCCATTTCCGGGCCATTTCCGAGGGATCGTCGGAAAATACGGTCTCGGCGTCCATCCGGCCCTGCAGCAACCGAACGCACCTGCCGTCTTTTATATCAACTGCCGGTATGACAATCATGAAGCGCGAAAACGCCTTTCTCAAATACAGCCTTTGGTGGACAGCGGCCCTGAAATTCTATCATCCCGTCCGGCCGCGGCATCCAGCGCTCTGGCCACGGCTTTGAATATGGATTCAATGACATGATGCTCGTTATCGCCATACAGCACATTGATGTGAAGCGTCATGCCGCCATTGGTGGCCAGGGCCCGGAAAAACTCCTTGGTCAGAGAAAGGCCAAAACCGGTCTCCGCAAAGGCCGGCGAAGGGGCGTTAAATACCAGATAGGGGCGATTGGAAAGGTCAACGGCGACCGACGAAAGGCTCTCGTCCATGGGCGTAACCGCATAACCGTAACGCCGGATACCGCTCCTGTCGCCCAGCGCTTTCTTCACGGCTTCACCCAGAACCAGTCCGACATCCTCCACGGTATGATGAAAATCGACCTCGATATCGCCCCTGGCTTTTATGACCAAATCGAAAAACCCGTGAGCCGCGAACAGCGTCAGCATATGATCGAAAAAAGGAATTCCGGTGGAAATGTCCCGTTGACCGGTGCCGTCCAGAACAATCCTGATATCCACCTGCGTTTCTTGCGTATTTCGTGACGCGGCGCCAGATCGTTCCATGGTCATCACCCCGGAATAAATTTGGTGGAGATGAGGGGGATCGAACCCCTGACCTCGGCGTTGCGAACGCCGCGCTCTCCCAGCTGAGCTACATCCCCAGTGTAAAATTTTGCTTTTGTACCAGCATCCTCTCCGGATGTCAAGTGTCAAATATATTCAAATTAAAAATTTTTTTTAATAAATACAAACGATTGCAAAACAAAATCCGGCCAGGTTTACCGGTGATCACAAAACAGCACCAAATCAAAAAGTTAAAAGGGAAAACCCTCCCCGGAATACAGGCCAAGATTTTTAAAAAAAATATATAATTTTCTTTATATTGTATATCAATAAGTTTCAGCCACAATATGTAGTTGCCCCTTCGAGTAAACCTTTTTATGTAAAACAGCGCCAGAGGCGACGGTTCGGGTAAAATTGCGCCCAATGGATTTCTTCCCGGTTGGATCTCAAAAAAGTTACGGGAAGGGCTGGAAAGGGCATTTGAGACTTGAATACTGAAAAAAAATTGATAATATTCTTCTTTTTAGGAGGGGAGGATAGCATTTATCGCTTCAGGCATATTTGCTCCCGATCATTGGAAAAACCAGCTTTTACGTATATGTTGAAACTGATTCCGACAAACGATCCCAAACAGGCGTTAAGAATCCGCCGGTTCTTCCTGGCGGCGACCGGCTACGTGGTCTGGATGATCATTATCGCGGCCAGTTCAGCACTGGGGCTGTCCCGGACAAGTCCTGCGGGGCTGGCTTTGTCCTGCGGGTTGATGTTTTTGAGCCTGTTTATTTTTTATGTCTTTCTGCGGACGGGATTCAACAAGCGATTCAAAGATCCCAGCATGACCATTGCGCAGATGGTCATCGCCTGTTTCTGGGTAGGCGTAACCGTCTACTTTTCCGAAGGCCCCATCAGGGGCAGCATTATCGCCCTCTATGTGGTCATTTTTGTCTTCGGCATCTTCCGCCTCTCCCTGCCCCAGTTCTTCATTCTGGTGGCAGTGGCCGGTGCCACATATGCTTCAGCTGTTTGTCTTCTCCATCATCACCATCCCGGCGAAATCGATCCTTTTCTGGAAGTTATCCGCACCTCCCTGCTGCTGGTGGCGCTGCTGTGGTTCTCCCTGATCGGCCATTATATTCAGCGATTAAGAAGAAAAGTGGTGCGGACAAACACGGAGCTGCAGAACGCCCTGAAAAAAATCGAGCACCTGGCCATTCACGATGAATTAACCGGCGTCTACAACCGGCGCCATCTGGTGTCCATTCTGGAGCGGGAAAAAGCCCTGGCCGACCGCACCGGGGTCAATTTCGCCGTCTGCCTGCTGGACCTGGATGACTTTAAGCAGATCAACGACACCTATGGCCATCTGGCCGGCGACATTGTGCTGAAGGAATTCGCCCAGGCTATCAGAAAAGATATCCGCAAGGAAGACTATGTCGCCCGCTACGGCGGAGAAGAATTTATCGTTTTGTTTACCGGTACCCGCTGCGTGGACAACGGCACAGACTGCGCCCTGCGGATGCAGTCCATCACCCGGCGGCTGACCTTCGCCGATATCAACCCCGCCATCCGCCTGACGGTATCCATCGGCATGACCATTTACCGTCTGAACGAGTCCATCGACGACCTGCTGACCCGGGCGGACACCGCCATGTATCAGGCCAAAAAATCGGGTAAGGACAGGGTCGAATATTTGTAAGGCCAGGGTTTAAGGTGTTAAAGTTTTATCGTGATCAAGTAGCCGAAGGCTTTACAGGGAAAAAGGCGTTAACGTTTTAGGGGGCGGACGTGCCCTTTCGTCAGGCTTCGGGAATGATCACGGAAAACTCGCTCCCTTTCCCGGGCGCACTCTTGACATCCATTTTCCAGCCGTGAATCTGAAGGATATGCTTGACGATGGCCAGTCCCAGTCCGGTTCCTCCCAGCTTTCTGCTTCTGGTTTTGTCCACCCGGTAAAACCTTTCAAACAAGCGGGGGATATGAACGGCCGGTATGCCGATGCCATTATCAACAAACCGAATGACGATGGTATTGTCTTTGTCAACGGCCTCCACCCTGACCTCGCTCTTTTCCGGACTGTATTTCACGGCATTCTCCAGCAGGTTGATGAACGCCTGCTCCACCAGTGAAAAATCCATTACCGCGGTCAGCGCGGGGTCGCAATCCGAAACGATCCGGATTTGTTTTTGCTCGGCTTCCGGCCGGCAGACATTTACCGCCGAATCAATGACCCTTGAGATCCTGGCCGGCTCAAAATTGAAATCCTTCTGCCTGTCGCCGTTTTCAATATGGGACAACCGCAACACATCTTCAATGATGGCCGCCAGCCGGCGCGCGTTCCTGACGATGATTTCCAGGTGCCGTTTTCTGTCCTGATGTCCGGCCATGGCCGGATCGGCCAGCAGGGACTCGGCAAACCCCTGGATGGAAGTCAGGGGCGTCCGGATTTCATGTGAAACATTGGCCGCGAACTCTTTTCTTATATCTTCCAGATAGCGTACCCGGGTGACATCGTTTAACACCAGAAGGGTGCCGATTCTCCTGCCGGTTTCATCAATCAGGGCCGCGCTCCTGACGTTCACGACCCGGGCGTCTTCCGCCTTCATTTCAAAGGCAAGGTCGGCTTCAGCCTTTTCAACGGCGGCCGCCTTACCCGCGAACCGGATGAAATCATGGTTCCGGATGACTTCATGCAGGTATTTCCCCTGCAACAGGGCACCCGCCGTTCCCAGAAGCACCTCTGCCGCCTGGTTTGTCCGCAGGATCCGGTCATTTGCGTCAACCGCGATCACCGCCTCCATCATGCTGGCGAAGACGGCCTCCAGCTCGTTCTTCTGCCGCTTAATGGTCTTGATTCGTTCATCCAGCTGTTCGGACATCCGGTTCATGTCTTCCGCCAGCCCGGCCAGTTCTTCCGAGTCGGGCAGAATCAACTTCCGGTCCAGATGGCCGGCGGCAAAACGCCGGGCGCCTTCCTTCATTTCCTGAACCGGCCGGGTAATTTTTTTCGACATGATCAGACTGATCAGGGCGACCAGCAGGATAATCAACAGGCAGAAGTGAACGATATTGCCCTTGACTTCAGCCAGGGCCTGAAACACCGAGGTCAGGGGAACGGCCGCACGCACGGTCACCAGCACCGTCTCTTTCTCGGGAACAGCGATCGCCACATACATCATGTTTTTCTTCAGGGTACGGCTGTAACGGATGGCGCTTCCCTGCCCGGCCTTGACGGCGGTCGCGATTTCAGGCCGGTCTCTGTGATTTTCCATGAGCAGCGGATCCTCTTCGGAATCGCCGATCACCCGCCCGCCCGGCAGTATTACCGTAAATCGGGCGTGAGACGCCCTTCCGGCCTTCTTGCAGAACCAATCAAGATCCCGGTTTTTTATCGGATCCTCAAAGTCTTCGCCGGTCGCGATCTGCTGACTGAACAGACGCGCCTGGGCGATCAGATGATCTTTTGTCTGCCGCACAATGAACGCATTCAGAGAACTGAATACGAACCATACGGCCGCCAGCAGGGAAATCACCGCGATCAGGAAATGGGCGGGAAATATCTGGGTAAACAGTTTCTTCCGTTTTCTCATGATCTGCCCGGAGGCATCCTCATTCTTCCTTGAACCGATAACCGACACCACGAACCGTTTCAATGCACTCCCCGAAAACGCCCAGTTTCTTCCGCAACCCGGCGATCTGAACGTCAACGCTTCTGTCCGTCACCGCGTAATCCTCACCCCGCACCTTATCCACGATCTGCCAGCGGGTAAACACCCAACCGGGATGCCGGGCAAGAAGATGAAGCACGTTGAATTCCGTCGGCGTCAGCATTATTTTTCCGCGGGTTGTTTCCACCATATGCTTGTGCGGAATAATGGTGATCCCATGAACATGCACCGCGCCGGTCTCATCGGCCAGGGTCGTCTCCCGGATTTTCCGCCGCAGCACGGACCGGATGCGGGCGATCAGGATTTTAGGACTGAACGGCTTGGTCACATAATCATCCGCTCCCAGTTCCAGGCCGGTAATAATGTCCGCCTCTTCACCCTTGGCCGACAGCATGACGATAAAAATGCTCTTCGTGGCCGGGTCCGCCTTGATCCGCCGGGTTACCTCCAGACCGTCGATCCCCGGCATCATCAGATCCAGCACGATAATGTCCGGCAGTTCGGCCCGGGCCATTGACAGGGCCTTTTCGCCGGACTCGGCGCAGATGGTCGGGTACCCTTCCTTCTCCAGACTGACCCGAACCAGCTCGAGGATATCCTCCTCATCATCCACGATCAGAATGCGTTCTCTGGCCATAGGCAACTCTCTTTTCCGAACGGTTTATTCCGTTATGGTACGGTCGAACTTTCTCTTATACACATGCCGGACGTTTTCCCCTTCCACCATGTAAATGACTTCCTCGGCGATATTGGTGGCATGATCGGCCACGCGTTCCAGGTGCCGGGAAATGAGAAAAAAATTCAACAGATAGGAAGTGGTGGTGAGTTTGGCGTCTCCCAGCTTCGTCAATTCCTCATAGATATCGTCCCGGAGCGCATCAATCTCTTCGTCCGCCAGCAGGACCTCCTTGGCGGCCCTGGAGTCCCGGTCGACAAAGGCGTTTAAGCTCTTTCTGAGCATGTTTCTGACCTTGGTGCCCATGGGAAAATAATCGTAATATTGTCCCCGCTCCTCTTTTTCGGCCAGCACTTTCACCCGGCGGGCCATATTGACCGCCTCGTCCGCTATTCTTTCCAGATCGTTGTTGATTTTGATGCTGACCCCCAGAAACCGCAGATCACTGGCCACCGGCTGGTAAAGGGCGATGACCTTCAGGCACTCCTCTTCAAGCTCGACTTCCAGTTCGTCCACCTGGTAATCCGTATTGATGATCTCCCGGGCAAGGGCCAGATTCAGATCCCTGATGGCGATCACCGCCTTGCTCAGCCGGTCTTCGGTCATGGCCCCGAGATTCAAAAGTCTCTTTTTGATCTGCTCCAGTTCGTTCTCAAGATGTTTGGTCATCGTTTCCCTCTTCGCCAGGCCGTCGGCTTATCCGAACCGGCCGGTAATATAATCTTCCGTCTGTTTTTTCTCCGGCCTGGTGAAAAGAAGATCGGTCGCGCCGGTCTCAATCAACTCCCCCAGATAGAAAAAAGCCGTTGTATCCGACACCCGGGCGGCCTGCTGCATGTTATGCGTAACAATAATAATAGTATAGGCCTGTTTCAGTTCATGAATCAACTCTTCTATCTTCTGGGTGGCAATCGGATCCAGGGCCGAACAGGGTTCATCCATCAAAAGGACTTCGGGCTCTACGGCCAGGGCCCGGGCGATACACAGCCGCTGCTGCTGGCCGCCGGAAAGCCCCAGGGCCGATGACAACAGGCGGTCCTTGACCTCCTCCCACAGCGCTGCTTTTTTCAGGCTTTTTTCGACGGTCTCCGCGATCCGGGCCTTATCCCTGAGGCCATTGATTCTTAATCCGTAAGCGATGTTTTCAAAAATCGTCTTGGGAAAGGGATTGGGTTTCTGAAAAACCATGCCGACCCGCCGACGCAGGGTCACGTAGTCCATTTTCGAACCGTACACGGGTTCGCCGTCCATCAGGATTTCTCCGGTCACGCGGGTGCCATGGATCAGGTCATTCATGCGGTTCAGGCAGCGGATAAACGTGCTTTTTCCGCACCCGGAAGGACCGATCAACGCCGTCACCTGGTTTTTGTGGAACTCAAGGGAAATTTCTTTCAGAGCCTGAAAACTCCCGTAATAAAAATTGAGGCCCCTGGTCTCGATCTTGATCGTCATCGACTTATCCCTTCAGCTTTCTTCTTAACCGCGCCCGGGTGATAATCGCGAACAGGTTCATGCCGCAGACGAGAACGATCAGCACCAGGGCGCTGCCGTACTGCAGGGGACCGGTTACGGCGATTTCCCTTCCTTCCGTGGCCAGCGCGTAAATATGATACGGCAGGGCCATGACTTTGTCGAATATCGAGGTCGGCAGAATCGGCGTGTAAAAAACCGCCGCGGTAAACATGATGGGAGCGGTCTCGCCGGCGGCCCGCCCCAGGCCCAGGATGGCGCCGGTGAGAATTTCCGGAATCGCGGCCGGGATCACTACCCGGTAAATGGTCTGCCACTTGGTCGCCCCGAGCCCCAGAGACGCTTCCCGGTAAGTATCCGGCACCGCCTTTAATGCTTCTTCCGTGGTCCCGATGATCACCGGCAGGGTCATCACCCCCAGGGTCAGGCATCCGGCCAGGAGGCTGACGCCGAACTTCAGAACGATACAGAAAAAAGCCAGCCCGAACAGGCCGAAAACAATGGATGGGACACCGGCCAGGGTGTTGATGCCGAACCGGATCACCCGCAGCAGGCGTCCCTTTACGGCGTATTCATTCATATATATGGCCGCGGCCACACCCACCGGCATGGCAAAAAGCAAAGCGCCGGCAGCCAGATAAAACGTTCCCACGATGCAGGGCATAATGCCGCCCTTGGTCATGGAATTATAGGGCGCCCGGGTGAGAAACTCCCAGTTGATGCTGCCCGCGCCCCGGGCAATAATGAAAAACCCGACGACGATCAAGGCGGCCGCGTTGATCACTGCCGCCAGACGAAAAACGGAAAAAAAGGCTTTCTGCGCCGCCTGCCTTCTTTTCAACCGCCTGCCGTCCGTCGATATATCCATCTATCCTCCCAGCTGCCTTTTTTTGAATCGGTCGGCCATCACATCCGCCGTCAGATTAAACAGCAGCGTAAAAACAAAAAGGACGATCCCGATGGCAAACAAGGCATGATAATGGCCGCTCCGAAAAGGGGCCTCAGCCATTTCCGCGGCGATGGTCGACGGCATGGGACGGACCGGATCAAACAGAGAGGTCGGCACCACGGCGGCGCCGCCGGCCACCATCAACACCACCATGGTTTCGCCAATGGCCCGCGACATGCCCAGGATGACCGCCGTGGCGATACCGGAGGCCGAGGCCGGGAGGACGATTTTAATGATGGTTTCAAGGTGTGTCGCGCCCAGGGCCAGAGAAGCCTCGCGCAGAGAACCGGGAACACTGTGAATGGCGTCCTCGGAAATGCTGCAGATAGTCGGCACGGCCATGAAGGCCAGCATCAGGGAAGCGTTGAACAGATTGATGCCGATGGGGACATGAAACACTTTCTGCAGAAAAGGGCTGAAAACAACCAGACCGAACAGACCGATCACCACCGACGGTAATGACGCCAGGATTTCCACGAAAGGTTTGACCAGTTCCGCAGTTCGTTTCCCGGCGATTTCAGCGATATAAATGGCCGTCATGATGCCGAGGGGAACGGAAATAAGAGAGGAGAGCAAGGTGACCGCGGCCGAACCGGCGATCAACGGAAAAATCCCGAACAGGGGATCATCATCGGTGGGATACCACAGGCTCCCGAACAGAAAATCACGCCATGACGTAAACTTCAGTATCGGCAAGCCTTCCCAGAAAAGAAAGATGCCGATCAGCAGCAGCACGGTTATGGAACTCAACGCCACCACAAACAGCAAATACTGTACTGTTTTATCGGCTGCCTGTCGTCGTATGACTATTTGCATTGCTACCCGTCCTCTGATCCGGATGCTGGAAAAAAGGGCCTGACGCATAACAGGTGTCGACACCTCTCCTGTTATGCGCCAGACAATTTCATTGGCCTCACGCGGCGGAAGACTCGTCTGCCGCCTGCCGCAACTGGATCAGACCATTATTTTTCGGCTACGGCACCAGCACCGGAACACTGCCCGCATCCTGGGCCAGCTTCTGCCCTTTGGCGGAAAACACGTAGTTGATAAAATCCAGCTTGTCGCCTTCCGGCCAGCCGTTGGTAAACAGGAACAGGCCGCGGCTGATGGCATACTGACCGCTCAGGGTGGTGGCATTGCTGCCCAGCACGCCTTCGACTTTCACCTGTTTGAGGGTATTGTTCAGATACCCCAGACCGATATAACCGATGGCGCTGGTGGTCTGGCCGACCGTCTGAACCATGGCGCCGTTGGAAGCAACCGTGATGGCGGTGGGAGCTACTTTTTCTTCCTTCAGAACCAGTTCTCCCCAGACCTCAAAAGTCCCGGAAGAGCTGTCCCGTGACACCACCACGATCTTTTCGTCTTTTCCGCCAACCTCTTTCCAGTTGGTGATCTTGCCTGTGTAAATCCCCTGCAGTTGCGCCAGGGTCAAATCCGCCACGCCGTTGGCAGGATGAACGACCGGGATAATGCAATCCAGGGCGATGCGGAAGGGAACCGGATAGACCTTCTTGGTGCAGGCCAGTTCGGCTTCTTTATCCTTGATGAACCGGGACGCCATGGCGATATCCGTGGTGCCGTCGATGATCGCCTTGATACCGTTGCCGGAACCACCGCCGGAAAGAGAGACGGAAACGTTTCTTTCCTGCATATAAGCTTCGGCAATTTTCTGCGCTACCGGTAACACCGTGGTCGATCCCATGATGACCAGTTGTTCCGCCATTGCCTGGCCGACAAAAGCCAAGACGACCAGCGTGAATACGACTACCCATGAAACCTTCTTGCATTTGTTTTTCATTTTTTCCTCCTGTCTGTTAACGCATTATTGCTCTATCCATTGACTCATACTTCCTTTTTGCCATTGTTTTAACGGCCCTGTGTTAGGAAAATATTAAGACAGGATGAAAACATTATTAAATCATATCAAACAGCCTGATGGAAAAAACCATTACGGCAAACCCGCACCCCTGCCGCGTAGCAGGCGGCCACAACGGTCAAACTTTTGATCAGCCTGTTTTTGTTTATGTGAGAATTGTTAGGGAAATATTAGGGAAGCGTAAAAATTTTATGAAGGCAGGGACCGGCATGGTAAAGGGCGCTCCCTCTGCGTCCGGCCCCTGAAACCACCGCCGCACCGGCGGTAATATAAGGATAAAAGGTGTTCAAGGGATCAGAGTAAGAATGCCTATCGCATCCGCTGACGGTCACCCTGCAATTTAATCACGCCTTCCGGAGGGCATCGGCCACCTGTTGCTGATCGGCCGGCGTAAGATACGGTGACATGGGCAGGCTCAAGCATTGAGACGCCACCTGCTCGGCAACCGGAAAATCACCGGCTTTATAACCCAGATCGGCAAAAGCGCCCTGGAGATGAAGGGGCGCCGTATAGTAAGCCACGGAAGGGATCCCCCTGGTTTGCAGGGTTTTTGCCAGCGCATCTCTTTTATCAGACAGTATCGTATACTGAGCGTAAACCGAGGTATTGCCGGGCGCGATCACCGGGGGCCGAATCCCGGGAATGGCGGAAAGCAAGTGGTCATAGCGCTTACCAACTTGGGCGCGAAGGTCGCACTCCTCGGGGAAAATCCCGAACTTCTCCAGCATGATGGCCGCCTGAATGGTGTCGAAGCGGCCGTTAATACCCACTACCGGATGCTGATGCTTGACCTTCTGCCCATGAATGCGGATCTGACAAAGCTTCTCCGCCAGAGCGTCATCCGGCGTGAAAATGGCGCCACCGTCGCCATAACAGCCAAGGGGCTTGGATGGGAAAAAAGAGGTACAACCGATCAGTGAAAGATTACAGGCCTTTTTACCGTGATGAGTAGCGCCGAAGCACTGGGCCGCGTCCTCGATAACCGGCAATCCGTGTTTTTCGGCAACGGCGTTGATGCGGGTCATGTCCGCGCACTGCCCATAAATTCCAACCGGCATGATGGCCCGGGTGCGGGACGTAATGGCTTTTTCGACAAGAGTCGGGTTGATATTAAAGGTATCCGGTTCCACATCGACGAATACCGTTGTGGCGCCCAGCAGGGCGATAACCTCGGCCGTGGAAATCCAGGTATACGGTACGGTAATCACTTCATCACCGCGGCCGATGTTAAGAGCCATCAGCGCCATAAGCAGGGCATCGGTACCACTGGCGCAGGTAATGCAGTGCTTGACGTTGACGAAGGCGGCCAGTTGAGACTCGAGTTCCTGCATTTCAGGCCCCATAATGTACTGACCGTGGTCAAGGACCTGGCGGATACGGGCTTCGATACGATCGCGGATACGGCGCTGCTGTGATTTCAAGTCGATAAAATCCATAAAAGTAACCCCTTATTCTCTAATACCTTAAGTCGTTTAAACCCTGTAATAGTATTTGTACCATTCCACAAAACGTCCTATTCCCTCCTCAATGGAGGTGGTCGGTTTAAAACCGACGGCTTGGTATAAATCATCGATATCGGCACAGGTCGCGGGTACATCGCCCGGCTGCATGCCCAGGAACTCTTTTCTGGCTTTCATCCCCAGGTGCATTTCCAGAACCTCTATAAATCGAAGCAGCGAAACCGGCTGGTTGTTGCCTATATTATAGAGGCGGTAAGGTCCATAGGATGTCCCGGGGTCCGGTTGATGGCCGGACCAATGGGGATCAGGCTCCGGAATCGTTTTCATCACCCGGAAGACCCCCTCAACAATATCATCGATGTAAGTGAAATCCCGTTGCATGTTGCCGTGATTAAAGACCTGGATGGGTTGTCCGGCAAGAATGGCCCGGGTAAACAGAAACAACGCCATATCCGGCCTTCCCCATGGTCCGTATACCGTAAAAAACCGCAGGCCGGTCACGGGCAGATTGTATAGATGGCAATAGGCATGCGCCAGGAGTTCATTGGATTTTTTTGTGGCCGCGTACAGAGAAACCGGATGATCCACGTTATCATGAACGGAAAAGGGCATCCGGGTATTGGCCCCGTAAACTGAACTTGACGAGGCGAACACCAGATGTTTAACCGCGCAATGGCGGCAACATTCCAGAAGGTTGACAAAACCGGACAGGTTGGTGTCCACGTAGACATGGGGATTTTTCAGGGAATACCGGACCCCCGCCTGGGCCGCCAGGTTAACCACGACATCGATGGGGTTGGCCTCGAAAAGCGCTGACAGGGCCTCCATCCGGCTCAAGTCCGTTTTCTGGAACTGGAAGCGTGAATACGTTGCCAGTTGCTTGAGACGATCCTCTTTCAAGCTCACATCATAATAATCATGCAGGTTGTCCAGGCCGATTACCGAATAACCTTGATTTAATAACCGTCGAGCCAGATGATAACCGATAAATCCGGCGGCACCTGTAACCAGCACACGTTCGAATTCAAGTTGCATGGAAATATGTCTTTGCTTTACCGGGGGCAAATAACCAAAAGGTCTTTAAATTAAGCATGTTATAAGAAAACAAAGAATTAATATTACATTTTTCACTATACATTACAACCAAAAAAATTATAAAAGAATGGTTTGTCCTTGACTCGCCTTGTTCTGTTAAACATAATTGATAATTCAGCATTAACCAATCAGAAGGGGTAAAATGACAGAAGAGCAGACCGTCTCCATTTATCAACGGCTAATGGAAAACGAGGCCTTATTGAAAAGATTTTATGCCGTTGAAAAAAAAATATTATCCATCTTGAGTTTTAAGGATTTTTTTGAAGTACTTCTGACCGAAATAAAAGAGCAGTTCAATATTCCATTTGTCTGGCTGTCTTTATTAAAAAACGGCAGCGCGAACTTCCTCATCGACTCGGTCAAAACCCTGGATGAATCTTTAAAATCAAACATCAACCTGATTGAAAAAAATCTTTTTTTCGCGCTGATCGGAAATCAGACCGAACCTGTTCTCGCCAACGCTGAGTTAAAACCCTACTTTAAACTGCTCCCGGAAGGCAAAAGCTATCTGATTAAATCCATGGCCATCGCTCCTATCACCATGGACGGAGAAGTTATCGGCAGCCTCAACCATGGTGACGCCTCCGAGAACCGTTTTCACCCGAATATGGACACTTTTCTGCTGGAGCAACTGGCCGCAAAGGTATCCTTATGCCTCTCCAATGTTACGGCCCATGAGAGGCTGGAGTTTTTAGCCTATCATGATCCATTAACCGGTCTACTCAACCGGAGAGTGATGGAAACGGTTTTAAAAAGAGAGATTGGCCGTGCCAAACGCTATAATATGCCGCTATCTGTAGTGTTTCTGGATCTGGATTATTTTAAAACGGTTAATGACACGTTCGGGCATGAGGCCGGGGACAGACTGCTGATTCATCTGGCCAGAAGCCTGGAACAAAAATCCAGGGAAACGGACATCATCTCCCGATTCGCCGGAGACGAGTTTGTGATTATTCTCCCTGAAACCGGCAGTGACCAGGCGAACGCCTTGATGAACCGCGTCAAACTTCATCTGGAACAGACGCCGCTGATTCAGAACGGAAAGGAAATACCGGTATCCACCAGCTTCGGCGTCGCCTCCATGGAGGACGCTTTACCGGAAGAAGATGATGCCGCCTCAATTCTTCTTAAAAAAGCGGATGAACGACTCTATCAGAAAAAAGCGTCCAGAAAAACAAAAGCCACGCCCTGAAACACAGGGTGTGGCTTTCTTGCCTCTTATTCAATAAAATAAAAAGGTTATTCCTCCCTGGCGCCTGTTCCTGCACCGGGGGAGGATGCCGTTTCCGCTGTATCTGCAGACTTTTCAACGGCGACTTCCGATGGTTTGGCCGAAGACGCAGACACATCAACGCCCGAATCGGATTTCGGCGAAACCGAAGCCTCCTGTTCCGCAGCTTTTGCTTTCTTCTTTTTATCCGCCGACTTTCCTTCCGGAATAATCAGCTCAACCATGGTCATTGGAGCCGCATCACCTGCCCGCCGACCCAGCTTTATCAGGCGGGAATAGCCGCCTGGCCGGCTGCCGAAGAGCTCCTGTGCATTGTCAAACAGTTTATGCACAACCGCCTTGTCTCTGACAATGGATAGGGCCTGGCGCCTGGCATGCAGATCGCCTCTTTTGGCCAGCGTAATGACATGATCCACCCACCTTCTCAACTCTTTGGCCTTGGTATCGGTGGTCTGAATCCGATCATGCTTCAATAATGACGTAACCATATTACGAAACATGGCATTACGATGACTACCCGTTCTTCCCAGCTTTACGCCTGCTTTGCGATGTCTCATTACGACTTATTCCCCTTTATCACTATTCTCGTCTTCCCGCGGCTGGAAACCTTCCAGGTTCATCCCCAGCGAAAGGCCCATTTCAGAAAGCAATTCCTTAATTTCGTTTAATGATTTTCTCCCGAAGTTTTTCGTCTTGAGCATTTCAGCTTCAGTTTTTTGTACCAACTGATAAATCTTGTCGATTTTGGCGTTTTTGAGACAATTGGAACTCCTTACTGACAGTTCCAGTTCATTAACACTTCGATGGAGATTCTCATTGAACTCCTTGCCTTCACCGCCCTCATCCTTTTTGGAATATTCAGGTTCCGCGCTCTCATCAAAATTAATAAAAACATTCATCTGCTCTTTAAGAATCTTGGCCGCAAACGAAACCGCGTCTTCCGGTAAAACACTGCCATCCGTATGGACTTCCATCGTCAATTTATCATAATCGGTTTTCTGCTTAACCCTGGCGTTCCCGACAACATAACTGACCCGCCGGACAGGAGTAAAAACAGAATCAATGGGGATCGTGCCAGTCGGAGCGCTGTCATCTCTGTTCGATTCCGCCAGAGAGAATCCCTTTCCCACTTTAACCGTCATCACCATTTTCAGCCTGGCGCCTTCGGACAGAGTCGCGAGATGTGCCTCGGGATTAAGAATTTCGACCTGACCGTCAGGGCTAACGATGTCTCCTGCCGTAACAACCCCCTCGCTTTGCACATCAATAATAATTTCTTTGGGAGCGGCGGTAGCGGTTTTCAGACGTACTTCTTTCAAATTCAAGATAACTTCCGAAACATCCTCCAGAACCCCCTCGATGGTTGAATACTCGTGCATCACACCTTCTATCTTTACGGATGTGATAGCAGCACCGTGCAACGAAGAAAGCATGATTCGCCGCAACGCATTACCGATCGTGATTCCAAAACCGCGCGCCAGGGGTTCACAAACAAATTTTCCATAAAAAGGAGTGGCAGTCTCCACCTGAATCTTTTCGGGCCTGATGATCTCCCGCCAATTCATGTACATCAACTCATTCAATTCATTTTCCATGGTTATCTCCCAATTACGCTGCAAAGGGATGCGGTCTTACGCAGAATTATCAGTATATTTCGTGCAAACTGCCTTTTGCCTGCGAATGTTGATTAAACCCGAAACAAGATCTATTTGGAGTACAGTTCAACGATCAACTGTTCTTGAATGGGAATGGTAATGTCCTCGCGGGCCGGTATACTCCGCACCACGCCCTTCTGTTTGTCTTTTTCGAGCAACAGCCATTGAGGAATGCCGCGGCGTTCAACAGCGGCAAGCGAATCGGAAAACGCCTGGATATTACGGCTTTTCTCCACAGGTTCGATAAGGTCGCCGGGTTTAATCAGGTAGGACGGAATGTTGATTTTTTTCCCATTAACCAGGAAATGGTTATGCCTGATGAAATGCCTAGCCTGGACTCTTGAACTGGCAAACCCCAAACGATAAACCACATTATCAAATCTGCGCTCCAAGAGGACAAGAAGATTGGTGCCGGTGATTCCTTTCTGACGGTCAGCCTTCTGAAATGTCAACTGAAACTGAAGTTCAGACAGCCCATACATGCGCTTGACTTTCTGCTTTTCACGCAATTGAACACCGTATGGTGAGAATTTTGCACGCGACTGACCATGTTCACCAGGCGGGTATCCCCGACGGTCAAAGGCACACTTATCGGAATAGCAACGATCTCCTTTGAGGAACAATTTTAAGTTTTCACGCCTGCAAAGTCTGCAAACCGACTCTCTATATCTTCCCAATTACTGCCTCCTTCCAAAAGCACTCAACGTTACCTGTGGATCGACCTTCATTCCGCTTTCCGGGTTCGTTATACCCGCCGCCGTTTGGGGGGACGGCACCCATTGTGGGGAATAGGTGTAACATCTTTTATGGTTGTAATAGTCAGCCCGGCCGTCTGCAAAGCTCGCAGGGCGGACTCTCTCCCGGGTCCGGGCCCCTTCACATATACCTCAACGTTTTTCATCCCCTGCGTCATGGCCTTCTTGACGGCATCTTCGGAGGCCATTTGCGCGGCAAAGGGCGTACTTTTTCTTGCCCCCTTGAAGCCCCGTCCACCGGCAGAGGACCAGGCAATTACATTGCCGGCGGTATCCGTTATCGTTATGATGGTATTATTAAAGGTTGACTGAATATGCACCACACCGGATGCTATATTCTTTTTTACCGTTTTCTTTTCTTGCGACCCTTTAGCCATGTAGCAAATCCTGTCTGATATGTATTATCGTGTTATTTCTTACCGGCAATGCCTTTTTTCTTTACGGCAGCCCGTCTCGGGCCTTTTCGGGTTCGCGCATTGGTGCTGGTCCGCTGTCCACGAACAGGCAGCGACTTTCTATGCCGCAACCCTCTGTAAGCGCCAAGATCCATGAGCCTTTTTATATTCATGGAAAGTTCGGTCCGCAGCTCTCCCTCGACCTTAAAGTCATTGGTAATAACGGTTCTGATGTCATTTATTTCCGTTTCGGTCAACTGATTTACCTTGGTATCATGGTTAATGTTCACCAGGTCCAGAATTTTTCTGGCCGCAGAACGACCGATGCCGTATATGTATGTCAGCCCGATTTCAACCCGCTTGTTTTTTGGTAAGTCAACCCCAGCGATTCTTGCCAAAACACCATCCTCCTGTTTTTATTGGCTATCCCTGTCTCTGATTATGCCTTCGATTAACGCAGATAATTCTTACCACGCCTTTTCGCCGGACCACTTTACAGTTTCGGCACATTTTTTTAACTGATGCCCTTACTTTCATAATTCATTACTCCCTGGTGATATGAACACGATTGACAGAAAGCGCCACCACCACCTGTCTGTCCGTTTTTTCACTGGATATAGCTATTTCGACCTAAAAGTAATCCTCCCCCGGGTAAGGTCATATGGGGATAACTCCACCGTCACCTTATCACCCGGCAGAATTTTAATAAAATACATCCGCATTTTACCGGATATATGCGCCAGTACCTGGTGTTTGTTTTCAAGTTCCACCTTGAACATGGCATTCGGCAATGTTTCAAGAACAGTGCCTTCCACCTTTATCGCTTCTTCTTTTGCCATCTACTGACACGCCCTCCGCCTTTTTCCAGCTACCGAGTCCTGGCCACTCTTTTTTTCAAAAATCCTTCATAGTTTCTCTGGATCATGTGAGATTCCATCTGAGCAGTGGTATCTACCATGACCTGGACAACAATCAACAGCGCCGTTCCACCAAAATAGAACGGGATATTGAAACGAGTCATCAATATTGAAGGAAGCACGCAAATCGCTGAAACATAAACTGCCCCGCCCAGGGTTATACGCGTCAAAACCTTGTCAATATAATCCGCCGTCCTTTTCCCGGGCCTTATTCCTGGGATATAGCCGCCCTGCTTTTTCAGGTTTTCAGCGACATCATCCGGCTTGAACGTAACGGCCGTGTAGAAATAGCAGAAGAAAAAAATCAGCGCTACATAAAAAATCTCATAAAGCACCCCACCGGGCATTAGAACCGAAGAAAGGTTCTGAATAAAGGCAACCGGAACAAAACCGGCCATGGTGGCGGGAAACATCATGATGGACGAGGCGAATATGGGGGGGATAACGCCGGACGTGTTTATTTTTAAAGGAAGATGGGTGCTTTGTCCGCCGTACATCCTTCTACCCACCACCCGCTTCGCATATTGAATCGGTATGCGGCGTTGTCCCTGCTCCACAAAAATGATAACACCGACCACACAGACCATCACAACAAGAAGTATAATTAGTCCGAAAATTCCCATATCACCGGTAATCATCAGCCGGGATGTATTGGCTACGGCAGCCGGCATTCGCGCGACAATTCCGGCGCATATGATCAACGAGATACCATTACCGATGCCGCGTTCAGTGATCTGCTCACCCAGCCACATGATAAAGGCTGTTCCCGCGGTCAGGGTAATAATCGTCATTAAGCGAAAACCCCACCCCGGATCAATTACCGCCCCCATTTTCTCCAGGCCCACAGCGATCAGAAAGCCCTGAATAATACTTAATAGTACGGTGCCGTACCGGGTATACTGGGTGAGTTTTTTTCTACCCTGCTCCCCTTCCTTTTTTAACTGCTCCAGATGGGGAACGGCCACGGTCAGCAATTCTATAATGATGGCGGCACTGATATACGGCATAATACCCAGCGCAAAAATAGACAGGTTTTCCAGGGCGCCGCCGGAAAACATGTTAAACATACCCAGCATGCCGCCTTTGTACTGGCCAAAAATCTGAGCCAAAATAGTGGCATTGATGCCCGGCGTTGGGATCTGAACGCCGATACGATAAACCGCCAGAAGCGCCAGCGTGAACAGAATACGCTTCTTGAGTTCCGGTATCTTGAATATATTCTGGTAACCGCTGCCAAACATTAATTGATTACCTCAACAGTTCCGCCGGCCGATTCGATCTTACCACGAGCGGTTTGGCTGATCTGGTGCACTTTTACGGTAAGTGGATGACGGACTTCACCCTGCCCGAGCAGTTTGATGCCGTCAGCCCGATTCTTAACGATTCCTTTTTCCCGCAATTGATTCTCGTCAATTACACTGCCGCTTTCAAAGACTGCCAGATCGCGAATATTGACTGCAGCTATTCGTTTAGCAAAAATATTGGTAAACCCCCGTTTGGGGAGCCTACGCTGAATCGGCATCTGACCGCCTTCAAAGCCGGGAGCGGCGCCGCCGCCGGACCGGCTGTTTTCACCTTTGGTCCCTTTCCCGGCGGTCGTCCCCCAGCCGGAGCCCGGTCCCCTGCCAAGACGTTTTTTGTCCTTTTTCGATCCCCGGGCCGGTGATAATTCATTTAGTCTCATCCACGTTCTCCTTTACCGTCACAAGATGAGAAACCTTATTGATCATACCTTGCACAGACGGTGTATCCTGAAGACAAACGGTCCTATTAACTTTGGTAAGACCCATAGCCCGTAATACCTTGCGATGCTTTTCGGGTCTGCCGATCATGCTTTTTGTCAACGTGATATGCAATATCCCAGACATTGATTTATGCCCTTACCTTTACAGGTCTTCTACCGTTATGCCCCGACGAGCCGCTACCTGCTCCCGGCTCTGAAGCTGCTGCAATCCGTTTATAGTCGCCCTGACAACATTGTGAGCGTTGCGCGTTCCCATACATTTGGTCAGGATATCACTGATTCCGGCGGCTTCCAGTACGGCCCTTACGCCACCGCCGGCGATTACGCCTGTTCCCTTTGAAGCCGGTTTCAAGAAGACCTTGCCGGCGCCATATTTTCCCGTGGTCGCATAAGGAATGGTTCCACCCACCAGCGACACGGAAACCATCTCCCTTTTTGCTTTTTCAGCGCCCTTACGAATTGCTTCCGGGACTTCAGCCGCTTTGCCCAGGCCGTACCCAACACTTCCTTTGCCGTCACCCACAACGACCACGGCGCTGAAATGGAACTTGCGTCCACCTTTAACGACCTTGGATACACGCTTGATGTTCACAACGTTATCAATCAACTGGATTTCGTCTTTGTCCTGTTTATCCTGTTTTAGCAAGCGACTGCCTCCTCATTTCTGTCCTGTTGCTTTTGTTCCCGTGGACTTTTTTGCCGTGGAACACCCGTCCATCAGCACTTCAAACCTGCTTCGCGAGCCCCTTCCAGAACGGCTTTCACTCTGCCATGATACAAGAAACCGCCCCGGTCAAAGACTACCGCGGTTATTCCTTTTTCCAGAGCACGCTGCGCTGCCAGTCTGCCCACATAATTGGCCCGTTCGGATTTCTTTTTACCGGCGATCTCCAGATTTTCTTTAACAGCCTTTTCGTTGGTTGATGCGACAACGAATGTATGGCCTCTGGTATCGTCGATAATCTGGGCGAAGACATGTCGGGCGCTCCTGAAAACACTTAACCTGGGACGCTCCGTCGTGCCGAAGATTTTCTTCCGAATTCTGTTCTTCCGTCTTTGCCTCAACTGCATTTTTTTATTTACGGTACTCATGTCAACCCTTTATTGCCTATGCTGTCTTTCCGGCTTTTCTTTGAATATGCTCGTCTGTGTATTTAATCCCCCTGCCCTTATAGGGCTCAGGTGGTTTGAGCTTTCTGATCGACGCGGCGGTGTTCCCCAGCAACTCCTTATCAATGCTGGACAAAGTGAGCACATTTTTTTCAACTTTACCTGAAACGCCTTCAGGCAGAGCAAATTCTATGGGATGGGAAAACCCGATGTTTAAAATAACCATATTCCCCTTAACCTCAACCTTGTAGCCAATCCCGTTTATCTCAAGGCTGCGTTCGAACTTTTTGTTGACGCCTTCTATCATATTGCAGAGCAGTGATCTTGTCATACCCTGAAACGCCAATGTTTTCCGGCCGTTATCAACAGTCGTAACGCTGATCACATTGTTTTCGATTTTCAGATCAACAGCCTGGTGCAAATTGCGCGACAAGGTCCCGCTGCTTCCTGTCACCGTGATACATTTGTCGGCATAGGAAACCTTTACCTTATCCGGTATTTGAATCAGCTTTTTCCCAACTCGAGCCATCCTTCACACCTCTTTCTACCAGACAGTACAGAGAATTTCGCCACCGATATTTTCCTGAACCGCCTGCTTATCCGTCATTAATCCCTTGGATGTCGACAGAATCGCAATTCCGGTACCATTCATCACCGAAACGATGTCTTTACGTTTCGTATAAATCCGACGGCCTGTTTTACTTACCCGCACCAGTCCGTAAATGGCATGATTCTGCGCCTTGTCAAATTTCAGATACACCCTCAGCACGCCCTGTTTCCCGTCCTTGATAAACTTGTAATTCTTAATATACCCCTGCTGCTTGAGTATGGCCGCAACCCCTTCGTTTATCTTTGAGCCGGGTATATCAACACGGTTATGCCTGGCTTTGCCGGCATTTCGAATTCGCGTCAGCATATCCGCAATGGGATCATTTATCGACATGATTCTTGCCTTTCGTTAACACGATCTTGATTCTCTTTCTTGTTCAGTGCGCTCTGAATTCCAATAAAACTACCAGCTTGATTTGGTCACTCCAGGCAGCTTCCCGCTTGAAGCCAGTTCCCTGAAACAGATACGACAGATCCCGAATTTCCGCAAAAACCCTCTGGGACGTCCGCATAGCGGACATCTGTTATACTGCCTGGCGCTGAATTTGGGTTTCTGCGCCGCCTTGATCATAAGGGCTGTTTTTGCCAAAATTATCCTCCCATTTAGTAACAATTAGCTCTTAAACGGCATTCCCATTTCCCGCAACAACTCTCTGGCTTCATCATCGGTCTTGGCGGTGGTTACAATCGTGATATTCAATCCCTTGATCTTGTCAATTTTGTCGTAGTCAATTTCAGGAAACACGATCTGCTCTTTCATGCCGATGGTATAATTGCCCCGGCCATCAAAAGCGGTCGCTGAAACACCCCGGAAGTCTCGAACCCGCGGCAAAGCGATATTTACCAGTTTATTGTAAAAATCGTACATCCGTTTTTTGCGCAGTGTCACCATACATCCGACGGGCATCCCCTGCCTGAGCTTAAAAGCCGCGATTGATTTTTTCGAGCGCCGGATAACCGGTTGCTGACCGGCAATTGCCCGTAACTCCTCCACGGCAGAGTCCAGAATTTTGATATTATTAATCGCCTCACCCAGTCCCATGTTGAGAACAATTTTTTCCAGTTTCGGCACCTGCATTGGGTTTTTGTAACCCAAGCGTTCTTTCAGCTTGGGCACTACCTCATTGATGTAGTAATCTTTCGATGACATCACTGCTCCTGTATTTCCCGACGGCTATCAATCAATAGTTTCGTTACACCTTGCGCACATCCGGACTTTTGCGCCATCCTCCAGTTGCTTGATCTTGATCCGGGCGGGCTTAACGCATTTATTACACATCAACATCACCTTGGCCCGATGGATGGCGACCTCTTTTTCGATAATACCGCCTTGACGTAACTGCACATTGGGTCGCCGATGATGCTTCATCATATTGATGTTTTCAACCAAGACCTTGTTTTTCTTGGCGTTAACGGAAAGCACTTTACCGATCTTCCCCTTGTCTTTGCCGGATAGAATTTTCACCTTGTCGTTTTTCTTTATGTTCAATTTTTCGCGCAGCATTTTCTCTGCTCCCGCCTCACAAAACCGATTACAGCACTTCAGGCGCCAGTGATATTATCTTCATAAACTTTTTGGCCCGCAATTCCCTGGCAACAGGCCCGAAAATACGGGTGCCCAGCGGTTCTCTGTTTTCAGCGATCAAGACGGCTGAGTTATCATCAAACCGGATAAAGGATCCGTCCGGTCTTCTAATCTCTTTTTTGGTTCTGACAATCACCGCCTTCAGCACATCCCCTTTTTTGACTTTTGAGTTCGGAACCGCTTCCTTGACGGAGACGACAATAACATCTCCGATGGTGGCGACTTTCCTCCTGGAACCTCCCAGCACTTTAATACAATAAACAATCTTAGCGCCGGAATTGTCAGCAACTTTCAGCCTTGTTTCAACCCGGATCATTTTCTATATTCCTTTTATGCTCAAACTGCCTTTTCAACAATATCGGACACGCGCCACCGCTTGGTGCGGCTTAACGGTCGGGACTCCGTGATCACAACCCGATCGCCGACAGCACAACGATTGGTCTCATCATGCGCCGCGAATTTGGTTCTGCGCCTGACATATTTTTTGTAAGCCGCATGTTTAACAAGACGCTCTACCATCACCACGACAGTTTTGTCCATCTTGTCGCTGACCACTATCCCCTCAACCCGCCTTTTCAGTCCTCTGGCTTTCATGCTTCCCTTACAATATGATTAAGGATTGATGTTCCTGCTCAACTCGGTTTTCACTCGGGCAATATCTTTTCGGGCCTGTTTCAAAGCGCTGGTTTTTTCCAACTGCCCCGTTTCGTGGCGAAAACGCAAATTGAAATAAGCCTCTTCCAATTCGATGAGTTTCGTTTTCATCTCTTCAACGCTTAATGATCTGATATCCTTGGCTATCATTTTAATTCTTCCCATCTTACAAACTTTGTTTTTACAGAAAGTTTATATGCGGCAAGGCGCAGGGCTTCTCTGGCGACTTCTTCGGAAACACCGCCCATTTCATACAAGATTTTTCCGGGTCGGACGATGGCACCCCATCCTTCCGGCAAGCCTTTTCCTTTTCCCATGCGCACTTCAGCCGGTTTTTTGGTATACGGTTTATCAGGGAAAATACGTATCCATGTTTTTCCGGTTCTTTTAATATACCGCGTCATGGCAATACGGGCCGCTTCGATTTGCCTGGCTGTAACCATTCCACATTCCGTCGCCTGCAACCCGAACTCGCCGAAATTCAATGTCGTACCACACAGCCGGGTACCCCGCATTCTACCCCGCTGCTGCTTTCTATATTTAACCTTTTTAGGGCTTAACATGGCCTTTTACTCCTGCTAACCGCGTGATCCAGTTTTCTTCTGGGTTTTCTTCATCACTTCGCCTTTAAACAAAAACACCTTGACACCGATCAGGCCATAAGTAGTCTTTGCTTCTACAAATCCATAATCTATGTCGGCTCTCAACGTGTGAAGCGGCACACGCCCTTCCTTGTACCACTCCCGCCGAGCCATCTCCGCACCGCCCAGACGGCCGGAGCAGATAATTTTTATCCCTTTGGCGCCGAACTTCATGGAGGCGGAAACCCCTCTCTTCATGGCCCGTCGAAAAGCAACCCGCCTTTCCAACTGACTGGCGACATTCTCGGCGACCAGCTGCGCGACCATTTCCGGTTTTTTAACTTCCTGAATATCGATGGATAAATCTTTTCCCGAAACAACCTTCTTCTTAATCTCGTCTTTCAACTGTTCGATCTCAATTCCTTTTTTTCCAATCACGATACCCGGTCTGGCGGCAAAAATCCTGATTTTGATCCGATTGAAAGACCGTTCAATTTCCACTTTTTCTATACCGGCGTGTTTCAGCTTCGTTTTAACGAATTCCCGCAACTTGAAGTCTTCCAGTATAAAATCAGCGTACTCTTTATCGGCATACCACTGCGAGTCCCAAGTTCTGATAATACCAAGCCTTAACCCGAGTGGATTGACTTTCTGGCCCAAAGCATCTTCTCCTTTCTTACGAAACCGACTCTTCCGTCAGAATCACCGTGATATGACTTGTCCTCTTCAGTATCCGAGAAGCCCGGCCGCGGGCGCGCGGTCTGAATCGCTTCAACGATGGTCCCTGATCAACACAAACATTTGTTATTACCAAAGAATCAACGTCAATCTTTTTTTCTTCCGCGCTGGCGACAGCCGACCTCACCGTTTTTGCGACCAGGCCCGCAGCTTTTTGCGGCATAAACTTAAGCCTGTCAAGCCCTTCCTGAACCGGTTTCCCTTTAATGCAATGGATCAATCTGCGAACCTTTTGCGGAGAAGTACGTAAATATTTCGATACCGCCCTTATTTCCTCCATGTCGCCTATCCCTTTGTATACTTATCTTGTTGGTCTTATATCTATTTTACTTTTGTCTTCTTGGAACCCGCGTGCCCGAAGAACGTACGGGTAGGAGAAAATTCACCCAGCTTGTGACCTACCATATTTTCCGTGACAAACACCGGGACGAACTTTTTTCCATTATGAACCGCGAAAGTCAATCCGACCATTTCCGGTATTATTGTCGACCGCCTGGACCAGGTTTTGATCACCTGACTGCTTTTTGTACCTCTTGCGGCATTTATTTTCTTTTCCAAGGACTCCTCAACAAAAGGCCCTTTCTTTAAAGACCGTGGCATAAATTCTTTCTCCCTGTCCGTTTACTCGTGACAGTAATGGTTATCTACCCAATATTTACTTCTTGCGTCTATTGACGATAAACATATCCGTTTTCTTGTTTTTCCGGGTCCGGACGCCTTTGGTCTTCCAGCCCCATGGAGAACAGGGGTGACGGCCACCGGATGACTTCCCTTCACCGCCGCCCATGGGATGATCGATGGGGTTCATTACGACACCGCGGACACTGGGCCTAATTCCCAGCCACCGGCTGCGGCCAGCCTTTCCAAGCGAAATATCGTCGTGTTCAACATTACCCAGCCGGCCGACCGTGGCCATACAGCGGGACAGCACTTTTCTAACTTCTCCTGAAGGAAGCCTGACCAGAGCATATTGCCGTTCTTTCGCCATCAATTTGGCATAATTTCCGGCACTGCGAACGATCTGGCCGCCCTTCCCCAGCTTCAACTCAATATTATGAATTTCGGTTCCCAACGGCATTCCTTCAATGGGCATGGCGTTTCCCGGTTTCAACTCGGCTTCCGGACCGCTCATAACGATATCACCCACCTTAAGATTCACCGGCGCCAGGATATATCTCTTTTCTCCGTCCACATAAAAGAGCAGGGCTATTCTGGCCGACCGGTTGGGGTCATACTCTATCGCCGCCACTTTTGCCGGGATATTCACCTTGTCACGTTTAAAATCAATTACCCGATAATGCCGTTTATGTCCGCCTCCTCTGTGACGGCAGGTAATGCGTCCGTAAGCATTGCGCCCCCCGGATTTGCTCAGAGGTTTAACTAGACTTTTAACGGAAGGCTTCTTCTCCGTTATCTCTTCGAAAGTCGAATATTCCTGAAATCTCCTTCCAGGAGACGTCGCTTTTACTTTTCTAATACCCATTTACATCCCTCCGGATCAGACCCCGTCAAAAAACTCGATTCTCTCGCCCGGCATTAACGTGACCACCGCTTTTTTCCAGTCCCGCCGTTTCCCAAGATGCCTGCCCATCCGTTTCTTTTTCCCCTTCACTTGAATTGTCTGGACGTCGGCAACTTTGGTTTTAAAGGCTTGTTCTACGGCTCTGGCTATCTCAACTCGATTCGCCCTACGGTCTACCTCGAACGTTACCTGATTGGCCTTCTCCTGCTGTATATTGGTCTTTTCGGTATTTACCGGACGTTTAATGATATCGTACGCGAGCATTTATGAAAGCCTCCCTTCAATAACCGCCAGTGCTGACTCCTGCAGGACAAGATGCCGGTATTTCAGCACATCATAAACATTCAGCCCTTCACACCGTAAAACCTTTACCCCGGGGATATTACGTGCCGAAAGCTCAAGCGACTCGTTTTTCCCGTCGGTTACGAATAAAACATTATTCTGTCCCAGGGCTTTTAACATATCAGAAACCGGCTTTGTTTTGATCTGATCAAAGTTCAGGCTGTCCACAACAGTGATCGCGTTTTCCTGTTTCTTGCTGGCCAACGCCATTTTCAAAGCGGCTTTCTTAATCTTTTTAGGTACATCATAAGCGTACTTGCGGCCGTTGGGACCAAAGGTGACACCACCTCCTTTTAGCAGAGGAGACCGGATATCCCCCCTTCGTGCCCGTCCCGTTCCTTTCTGCCTGAATAGCTTGACGGTACTTCCCTGGACATCCGACCGATGTCTGACGGAAGCGGTGGCAGTCCGCCTGTTCGCCAGTTGCATGGTCACCACCTCGTGAAGCACGCTTTTTTTGACTTCAATATCGAAAATACTGTCCGGCAGATCCGCCTTTGAGACAGTCTCTCCTTTGATGTTTTTCACTTCTGTGACAGCCATATTCATTCTCGCCTCAAAGCATTGAGCGCAACACTCGTCGACTCCTGGTCGAGGAAAGCCCGCTATGATACTTTTCTGATTTGGACCAGTCCGTTTTTAGCGCCCGGGACGGCCCCTTTGATCAAAATAAGGTTTTCTTCTTCTCTGATATCAAATATTTCCAAACTTCTCGTGGTGTTACGGGTATTACCGAATCTTCCGGGCATCCTTTTTCCCCGGGTTACTCTGCTGGGCCAAGCGCTGCAACCGATGGATCCTGGTAACCGGTGACAATGCCCGCCATGGGTTTTCCTGCCACCGCCAAAACCATGACGCCTGACAACGCCGGAAAATCCACGCCCTTTTGTAATACCTGTTACATTAACCCGTTCCCCGACAGAGAACAGCAGCGGGGATAAAGTTTGCCCCAGGCTGTACCCTTGAGGGTCATCCACAGAAAATTCGCCTAAATGACGAAATGCCCGTCCACCGCTTTTTTTAAAATGGCCGGCCAGGGGCTTGTTAACCTTACCCGGCTTTTTTTCCACAAAACCGAGTTGAAGCGCGTCATAACCATCCGTCGCTACTGTTTTAATCTGTGTAACGACACACGGCCCCGCCTCAACCACGGTAATCGGAACATATCGGCCATCATTGGAAAACATGCCGGTCATTCCCAGTTTTCGTCCTAAAATCCCTTTGCACATAATCGCTTTCTTCCCCTATGCGATATTTCGCTATAATTTTATCGCCACATCCACACCCGGTGAAAGATCGAGCTTCATGAGCGCATCAACCGTCTGCTGCGTCGGCTCAAGAATATCCAAAAGCCGTTTATGAGTACGCATTTCAAACTGCTCCCGGGATTTCTTGTTCACATGCGGCGACCGCAACACGCAAAATTTATTTATTTTTGTCGGTAGCGGAATCGGGCCCAGCACCCTGGCCCCCGTTTTCCTGGCCGTGTCTACAATGTCCAAGGCGGATTGATCCAGTAATTTATGGTCGTACGCCTTCAATTTAATTCTAATTTTTGTATTCATAATCCCGCACTATTCCATATGACCGTTAGGCTTCGGATCAATTATTCAACTATTTCGCTGACGACGCCGGCGCCGACCGTGCGGCCGCCTTCCCGGATCGCAAACCGGAGTTCCTTCTCCATCGCGATCGGCGTGATCAGCTCCCCGGTAATCGTCACGTTGTCACCGGGCATTACCATCTCCACTCCCTCCGGAAGCGTCAATATCCCCGTCACGTCCGTCGTCCGAAAATAAAACTGCGGCCGATACCCGCTGAAAAACGGCGTATGCCGGCCACCTTCCTCTTTACTCAACACGTATACCTCAGCCTTGAACTTGGTGTGCGGCGTGATCGACTTCGGCTTGGCCACCACCTGTCCACGCTCCACCTCGTCACGCTTCGTACCACGCAACAACAACCCGACGTTGTCTCCCGCCCGCCCCTCATCCAGCAGCTTGCGGAACATCTCCACACCCGTACACACCGTCTTGGCCGTCTCCCGTATCCCTACAATCTCAATCTCTTCACCAACCTTGATGATCCCTCGGTCGATCCGGCCCGTCACCACCGTCCCGCGACCCGATATGCTGAAAACATCCTCTATCGGCATCAGGAAAGGCTTGTCAATATCCCGCTGCGGCTCGGGAATATACGAATCCAGCGTGTTCAAAAGCTCAAATATACACTTGGCGTCCGCGCTGTCCGGATCGTCACTCTGCAGCGCCTTCAACGCGCTCCCCCGAATGATCGGTGTGTCATCCCCCGGAAACCCGTACTTCGTCAACAGCTCCCGAAGCTCCAACTCCACCAGCTCAATCAACTCCTCATCATCCACCATGTCGCACTTGTTCAAAAACACCAGAATGCTCGGCACCCCAACCTGACGCGCCAAAAGTATGTGCTCCCGCGTCTGCGGCATCGGCCCGTCATCCGCTCCCACCACCAGTATCGCTCCGTCCATCTGCGCCGCACCGGTAATCATGTTCTTGATGTAATCCGCGTGACCGGGGCAGTCCACATGCGCGTAATGACGCTTGGCCGTCTCGTACTCCACGTGCGCCGTCGCGATCGTTATACCGCGCTCCCGCTCCTCAGGCGCCTTGTCAATCTGATCAAAGGCCACATACTTCGCCATCCCCTTGAAACCACTGTGCTTCGTTATGGCCGCCGTCAACGTCGTCTTCCCATGATCTATATGACCTATCGTACCCACATTCACATGCGGCTTGGTTCGCTCAAACTTGACTTTTGACATCGTTTCCCCCTTTTTTAAAGGAACCTTCGAAATATTTGTTAATATCTTATAATTTTAATAACTACCACCGGTAATGGGCAAAAGCCTTGTTGGCTTCCGCCATTTTATGCGTATCTTCTTTCTTTTTGACGGATGCGCCTCTTTCGCTCGCGGCATCCATCAACTCACCCGCCAGTTTTGCATGCATACCCTTTTCCGCACGGACTGCGGAAAAAGTCAGCAGCCAGCGAATAGCCAGGGCGATCCGTCTCGGCTCTCTGATCTCTGTCGGCACCTGGTATGTGGAGCCGCCAACGCGTCTGGATTTTACCTCGATTTTCGGCTTGACATTATTTAATGCGCTTTCAAATACTTCCAGCGGCTGCTTACCGGCTTTCTGCTGGATAACATCAAAAGCCTTGTAAAGTACCGACTCGGCTGTACTCTTCTTGCCATCGCGCATAATCTTGTGAACAAACATCGTCACCAGTTTGCTATTGTATTTGGCGTCCGGCATCACCGGACGGGCCGGAATTTCTCTTTTTCTTGCCATAATTTACACCATTTTTACGGATTAAAACCTGTCTTAGCCATCTTCAGCGGACTGGAATCGCTTACTGTCTACTTCGGCTTTTTGGTGCCGTATTTAGATCGTCCCTGACGTCTATCGTCAACGCCCAGCGTATCCAGCGTACCCCTTACGATATGATATCGGACGCCCGGCAGGTCCTTAACACGGCCGCCTCTTACCAGAACGACGGAATGTTCTTGAAGATTGTGACCAACGCCCGGGATATAGGCGGTTACTTCGGTACCCGTAGTTAACCGCACCCTGGCTACTTTACGCAAGGCCGAGTTGGGTTTCTTCGGCGTGGAGGTATAGACCCTCACGCACACGCCTCTTTTTTGCGGCGACCCTTTCAAGGCCGGTGTCGTTGTCTTCTTGCTGGCTCTTTTTCGGCCTTTGCGCACCAGCTGATTAATTGTAGGCATACCGTTTTTACCCTCTTTTACATGGTTAATCAGTATCTCAAGGTCTAAAATTTTTTTATGTTATAGATGATTATATTCTCTGTCAAGATTTTTATAGTACAAAAACATATTTTTTTCGTCTACGCGACACCATACCCGGCTACCGGATCGTTCTTAACCGGCATTCGACTGTTCGACCTTCTTCTCCCGCTGGTATTCCACGAATCCGGTTCCCGCCGGAATCAGCCTGCCCATTACCAGATTTTCTTTTAGTCCTTTCAAATTGTCGACCTTGCCGGCGATACTCGCATCCGTCAACACCTTGGTCGTCTCCTGAAAAGAGGCCGCGGAAATAAAGCTGTCCGTCGCCAGCGACGCTTTGGTAATACCCAGGATCAACGGCTCACCCACCGCCGGCCTCCCACCCTTTTGAACGACTTCCCGGTTGGCTTCCTCAAACCTTATTTTATCGACCTGCTCGTCGGTGATGAATTCGGTGTCACCCGTTTCTTTTATTTTTATGCGCCGCATCATCTGGCGAACGATTACTTCTATATGCTTGTCATTGATGGAAACGCCCTGTAGCCGATAGACCTCCTGGACCTCGTTGACAAGGTAACGCGCCAGCTCGACATCTCCCTTAATAGAAAGCACATCCTGGGGGTTGGCCGAACCCGCCACGATTTCTTCACCGGCCTTGATATAGTCGCCGTCATAAAGGTTGATATGCTTCCCCCGCGGGATCAGGTATTCTCTGGGTTCTCCGCCGTCTACCGGTGTTACCGTCACCTTCTGCTTGCCTTTTTTCGTGGCGGCCCGGGCGATGGTCACATAGCCGTTTATCTCGCTTAAAACGGCGGGTTCCTTGGGCTTGCGGACCTCGAATAATTCCGCCACACGGGGGAGACCGCCGGTAATGTCCTTGGTTTTCGTGGTAGACCGGGGCAGCTTGGCAATCACATCCCCCGCCCTGATTTCATCATTTTCTTCTACCAGAATAACCGCATCAACCGGTAACGGATACCGTGCGTATCCCTTGCCGCCCGGCAGTGTCGCGGTTTTTCCCTCTTTATCCTTGATGGAAATTCTCGGCCTGACATCATGGGCTTTGCTGTCAACTATGGTCCGACTGGATTTTCCCGTTACCGGGTCAACCAGTTCCTGCATCGTTTTGCCGATAATAATATCACCGAACTTTACTACCCCCCCGATTTCCGCCACGATCGGAGTGGTAAACGGGTCCCAGGTGGCCAGCAGGTCACCGGCCTTAACACTCTGTCCGTCCTTGACGGTTATGGCCGCGCCGTATATGACCGGACATTTTTCCACCTCTTTGCCGGACTTGCTGACGATAGTGAACTCGCCGCCTCTGCGGTCCATTACGACATATTGATTATCCGCGTTCAGCACCAGATTAAGGTTCCCGAAATTAATCAACCCCTCGACTCGGGCTCGGATCTCCGCCTGCTCCACTTTCCGGCTGGCCGCGCCGCCGATGTGAAACGTCCGCATGGTTAACTGCGTACCCGGCTCACCGATCGACTGCGCCGCCAGAATACCTACCGCCTGGCCCAGTTCGACCAGCCGCCCATGGGCGAAATCACGGCCGTAACATTTGGCGCAAATCCCTTTTCTGCTTTTGCAGGTCAGTACGGAACGAATTCGAATCCGGGTGATGCCCGAATTCTGAATGGCATCAACATGTCGTTCGGTTATTTCCTCTCCCTGATGGACGATCAGTTCATCGGTAAACGGATTAACGATATCCTCAACGGCTATGCGGCCGAGGACGCGGTCCACCAAACGTTCAATGACTTCTCCGCCTTCCACCAGGGACTCCACCTCCACGCCCATGGTCGTTCCACAGTCCTCTTCCTCAATGACACAGTCCTGCGCCACATCGGCCAGTTTTCTGGTCAGATAACCGGAGTTGGCCGTTTTAAGCGCTGTATCCGCAAGACCTTTTCGAGCGCCGTGCGTCGAAATAAAATACTGGAGAACACTGAGCCCCTCCCGGAAATTAGCCGTAATCGGCGTCTCGATAATTTCACCTGAAGGTTTGGCCATCAATCCGCGCATCCCCGCCAGTTGGCGCATCTGGTCCTTACTGCCTCTGGCTCCCGAATCGGCCATGATGTATATGGGGTTAAATTTAGTGTTAAGACCCGTTTTTTTACCAGACCCGTCTCCCGCCTTCGCTGATCCGGACATGGCCTTCATCGCCTCCATCATCTCATTGGCGATATCGTCCGTGGCCTTCGACCAGATATCAACGGCCTTGTTGTACTTTTCGCCGGATGTAATTAAACCGTCTCTGTACTGGGCGGCGATTTCTTCTATTCTTGCTTCCGCCTCCCTGATGATGACCGTCTTTCTCGCCGGGACAACCATGGCGTCGATGGAAATGGAGAGGCCGCCGGCGGTCGAATACTTGTAACCGACATCTTTGAGCCTGTCGGCAAAAATCACCGTCGCTTTGATGCCGATGTTCCGGTAAGCACTGTCCACCAGTTCCCGAACCGCTTTCTTCCCAAGAGGTCTGTTAACCATTTCAAATGGAATTTCACTCCGTCGCCCATCCATTCTAAACAACCGGTAGCCGCCTTTTTCTTCGATCACATCGCTGCATTCCTGGGGCTTCAGCGAAAAAAGATACTCCACATCCGCCTGGCTGATGCCATACTGATCTTCCAGCACATGCTGTTTCAAAGACAGCTCTGTGATCCTGGCCTTGTCGTCATATTTTTCGGCCGCCGCCGCAAACGGCAACCCTTTCTTGATTTCAGACAAAGCGGCGTTGGCATCCTTTTTGGTTGAGCAGTGGAATGTCTGAAACACGGGGATATAATCCTGAGGAATAGTTTCCCACAGAAAAACCCGCCCCACTGACGTTTTATAGCGTTTCCCATTGATACGAACGGTAACGGCGGCATGAAGATCAACGACCCCGGCATCATACGCAGCGACAACCTCTTCGGGGCCGGAAAAAACGCTGCCTTCCCCCTTGACACCTTCAAAGATAATGGTCATGTAATAAAGCCCCAGAACGATGTCCTGGGTGGGGACAATAATGGGGCTGCCGTTGGCGGGTGACAGGATGTTGTTTGACGACAGCATCAGTACGCGGGCTTCAATCTGTGCCTCCACTGACAGGGGCACATGGACGGCCATCTGGTCACCATCGAAGTCGGCGTTAAACGCGGTACATACCAGCGGATGCAACTGAATGGCCTTGCCCTCGATCAGAACCGGCTCAAAGGCCTGAATACCGAGTCGATGCAATGTCGGCGCCCGGTTCAGCATAACCGGATACTCCTTGACGACCTCCTCCAGGGTATCCCAGACTTCCGAGGTCTCCCGTTCCACCATTTTCTTGGCGCTTTTTACAGTGGAGACATATCCTTTCTGCTCCAGCCGGTAATAAATAAACGGCTTAAACAGCTCCAGAGCCATCTGTTTGGGCAATCCGCATTGATGCAGGCGCAAGTTGGGCCCGATGGTAATAACCGTTCGGCCGGAATAGTCGACCCGTTTTCCCAGAAGGTTCTGCCGGAAACGCCCCTGCTTGCCTTTCAGTGTGTCGGTAAGTGATTTCAGCGGCCGCTTATTACTTCCCGTTACCGCCCGACCGTGACGGCCGTTATCAAACAGCACATCGACCGCTTCCTGAAGCATTCTCTTTTCATTGCGCAGAATGATTTCCGGTGCCTTCAGTTCGATCAGGCGCTTCAACCGGTTGTTGCGGTTTATCACCCGCCGGTATAAATCATTGAGATCGGAAGTGGCAAACCGACCGCCTTCCAATGGAACCAGCGGGCGCAAATCGGGAGGCAGCACCGGGATTACATCCATAATCATCCAAGCCGGAGATATTCTGCTCTTCCTGAACGCATCAACGATCTTCAACCGTTTGGCCAGTTTTTTCCGTTTGGTTTCAACCGAGGTGGTCTCCAGTTCGCTACGCAGTTCCGCGCTCAATGCATCGACGTCGATCCCGGACAGAAGTCCGCGTATGGCGTCAGCGCCCATTCCAGCGACAAAACCCGAACTGAATTTTTCCCGCGCCTCCTGATATTCCTCTTCCGACAAGAGCGCCATCTTTTTCAGGTCGGTATCTTTGGGATCAATAACGATATAGCTGTCGAAATAAAGTACGCTCTCAAGCTCCTTTTGCGTCAGATCCAAAACGTTGCCGATTTTTGTCGGCAGACTTTTCAAAAACCAGATATGGGAAACCGGCGTCGCCAGCTTGATATGCGCCATCCGTTCCCGACGCACTTTTGACTGAATGACTTCGACGCCGCACTTTTCACAAGTAACTCCGCGGTGCTTCATGCGTTTGTATTTACCGCAATTACACTCAAAATCCTTGATCGGCCCGAATATCTTGGCGCAGAACAGCCCATCCCGCTCCGGCCTGAACGTCCTGTAGTTGATCGTTTCCGGCTTGGTGATTTCGCCGTAAGACCAGTGCAGAATCTGTTCAGACGAGGCCAGCCCGATTTTAATACCCGAAAACGACTTGGGGTTTACAGGTTTCGCAAAGAAATCGTATACCGTTTCCAAGAGCTACTCCTTACTGTTTTTTTCAATTAATCTCACGTCCAGACCCAACCCCTTCATTTCTTTCATCAGAACCTTGAAAGACTCGGGTAGTCCGGGATCGAGAACATTCTGCCCCTTAACGATTTTTTCATACATACGGGTCCGCCCGGCGATATCGTCCGACTTAACAGTCAAAAACTCCTGCAGCCCATAAGCCGCTCCATAAGCCTCCATCGCCCAGACTTCCATTTCTCCGAGCCGCTGACCGCCAAACTGGGCTTTTCCTCCAAGCGGCTGCTGAGTAACCAGAGAATAAGGCCCGATAGACCTGGCATGGAGCTTGTCATCAACCAGATGATGAAGTTTGAGCATATACATGGTGCCTACGGTAATCGGCTGATCGAAAACTTCCCCGGTTCTCCCGTCATACAATATCGCCTGTCCGGTTTCGGAGACGCCGCCTTCCTGAAGTAACTCCTTTATTTCCGCCTCTTTAGCGCCGTCAAAGACGGGGGTCTCCATATGAACGCCATTCCGGTATTGTTTTGCGAATTCGACTAATTGTTCTTCATCCATCGCATCAATGGCGGATGGGGACAAATCCTTCCGGTCAAAAATAGATTTGATTTTCTTCTTCAGCGCCTTGTGGTTATGCTCGGCGATCAACTGCTCGATCTGATACCCTAGGGCCCGGGCTGCCCGGCCCAAATGAATCTCAAGAATCTGCCCCACATTCATACGGGACGGAACGCCTAGAGGATTGAGCACCATATCGACCGGTGTGCCGTCTTCAAAATAGGGCAGGTCCTCCTGAGGAAGAATCCTGGACACAACCCCCTTGTTACCGTGACGGCCCGCCATTTTGTCACCGGTGGACAGAACCCGCTTCATGGCGACATAAACTTTAACCATTTTAAAAACGCCCGGGGGAAGTTCCTCTCCGACTCCGTAACGATTCACGGCGTTCTCGTATTTTTCACGGCAGGATTCTTTCTGTTCCCGACACCAGTCAAAGATAGCGTACGCCTTTTCGGCAACGGGTTCAGACTCGAAAGCGATTTTCTCCAGTTGAGAAAAAGGAAGTTCCTGCAAATCCTCAAGAGATATTTTGTCGCCTTTGGCAAGCAGCGTTTTCTTGCCCTTCTTGACCGGGGCCGCGCACTTCTGGCCGATCGTCAACTTTTCAAATTCACTGCGGGTGATTTCTTCAATGACTGCTATCTCATCATCCCGGTTGCGCTTAAAGACAGCTATTTCCTCGTCCTCGATCGTCCGTGTCCGGTCATCTTTTTCCACGCCCCTGCGGGTAAACACCTTGGCGTCAATTACCGTACCATTAACGCCCGGGGGCACCCGCAGGGAGGTGTCCTTCACGTTGCCGCCCTTTTCTCCGAAAATAGCCCGCAGCAGTTTCTCTTCGGGTGAAAGCTGGGTTTCTCCTTTAGGGGTAATTTTTCCGACCAGGATATCACCGGGTTTGACCTCTGCCCCAGCCCTAATAATTCCGCTTTCATCCAGATCGTTCAATCTTTCCTCACCGACGTTGGGAATATCGCAGGTGATTTCTTCTTTCCCCAGCTTGATATCCCGGGCGACCACCTCGAACTCCTCAATATGAACGGAAGTGAAAACGCCGTCTCTGACCAGGGTCTCGCCTACCAGGATGGAATCTTCAAAATTGTACCCGCCCCATGGCATAAACGCCACCGTGACATTTTTGCCCAGTGCCAGCTCGCCTTTTTCCGTCGCCGGCCCGTCGGCGATAACGTCGCCGGCGCGAACGATCTGCCCTTTTTTTACCACCGGTCGCTGATTAAAACAGGTATTCTGGTTGGAGCGAATAAACTTGGAAAGGTTATATATGGTCACCGGCTCGGCTTTCTTCTTATCGCCGTCGACATCGTGGCGGATGACAATACGCGACGCGTCGACATCGGTAACGATCCCGCCTCTTTCGGCGACAATCGCCGCACCGGAATCCCTGGCGACGACCTTTTCCATCCCCGTCCCCACCAGCGGAGAGCTTGGTTTTGCGACCGGTACCGCCTGACGCTGCATGTTGGACCCCATCAAAGCCCGGTTGGCGTCATCATGTTCCAGGAACGGTATTAATGATGTAGACACACTGACCAGCTGGATGGGAGAGACGTCCATCAGTTCGATCTCTCCGGCACTCATCGGGGTAAACTCTCCATCCACTCGGGATATGACCACCGGATTAATAAAATGCCCTTTCTCGTTGACGGGGGCGTTGGCCTGGGCAATAGGGTGGTTTCCCTCTTCAAAGGCGGAAAGCATCCGGAGCTCTTTTGTCACCGTCGCGTCTTTCACGACCCGATATGGCGTTTCAATAAAACCGTAACGATTCACCTTGGCATAGGCGCTCAAGGAAACAATCAGTCCGATATTCGGCCCTTCCGGGGTTTCAATGGGACAGATTCTGCCATAATGAGAAGGATGAACGTCCCGCACCTCAAAGCCGGCCCGCTCCCTGGTTAATCCGCCGGGGCCAAGCGCGCTCAACCGGCGTTTATGCGTGGTCTCCGAAAGGGGATTGGTCTGATCCAGAAACTGGGACAACTGGCTGGTCCCAAAAAACTCCCGGACGACAGCGGAAACCGGTTTCGGGTTCACCAGATCGTGGGGCATCAGCACATCAACTTCCTGAAGGCTCATCCGTTCCTTGATGGCTCTTTCCATACGGATCAGGCCGATACGATATTGATTTTCCAGCAACTCCCCGACCGCACGGACCCTTCTGTTTCCAAGGTGATCGATATCATCCACCTGCCCCTGGACATTTCTTAAATCAATCAGCGTCTTAACCGCCAGCAGCAAATCTTCCTTTCGCAAGGTCGGTAAATCCACCCGGGCGGTTATCCCCAGTCGGTGATTTAACTTCAAACGACCGACCGAGGACAAATCATAATAGTCCGGCTTGAAAAAAAGATGATCAACGAACTCTTGTGCCACCTCCGGCGTCGCGGGATTCCCCGGGCGTAATCTTTTATAGATGTCGATGAGAGCGTCTTCCCGAGTGTCGACCTTATCGAGCATTAACGTTTTGATGATGGAATCGGTGTGCACGGTTTCATCGACGAACAGGATTTCAAACGACTCGATGCCGGCCTCCCTGATAAGATCGACCAGTGATTCCGTAACAAGGTCTCCGGCGTCGGCAATGAGTCCCCCGCTACTCGGATCATAAACGGAAGCGCCGAACACCTTTCCGATGACATCTTCCAGGTTGATGGGGATCATGTCGATGCCAGCCGCTTTTATCGACCGCATCACCCGCGTACTGAACACGCGTCCCTTGTCGATCAGCACCTCACCGGTTTCCGGATGCTTGATACGAGTTGAGGCCCGCTGGCTGCGAAGGGAATCTTCATTAAACTGTTTAAAAAGCCTCTTGCCTTTCAGGAAAACACGTTCATTGGTGTAAAAATAATCCAGAATATCTTTCCTGCTGTAACCCAGCGCCTTGAACAGAATCGTCGCCGGAAATTTACGACGGCGGTCAATTCGCAGATAAACGATATCCTTGGGATCAATTTCCATGTCGATCCATGACCCTCTGACCGGGATAATCCGGGCGCTGTATATAACCCGGCCGCTGGAATATGTTTTCCCCTGGTCATGGCTGAAGAAAATACCCGATGACCGGTGTAACTGGCTGACCACCGCACGTTCCGTCCCATTGATGATAAACGTGCCCTTATCCGTCATCAGAGGAATCGCCCCGAAATAAATCTCCTGCTCCTTGATATCCCGGATGCTGGTTGCGCCGGTCCCTTCCTGCACGTCATAGACAACCAGCCTGGCTCTGATCCGCACCGGCACTTCGTAAGTCATCCCTCTCTGAATACACTCGGAAACGGAATGCTTAACAGCGCCAAAAGCATACGACACGAATTCCAGGGAAGCGCTTTCGGTAAAATCCTTGATCGGGAAAACAGAATTGAATATCGCCTGCAGACCGATATTCTCCCGCTCTTCCGGGGCCTTATCCAGTTGCAGAAAGCGACTGTATGATTCCTTCTGCATACCGATAAGGTCAGGAATTTCGGCGATTCTTTCCAGTTTTCCAAAATTCTTTCGAATACGCTTACCGATGATTGATTCGCCTGACATGGCATCTCCGATATATGCTTTTAAAATAAAAACTACCTTGACCGGCCTGGCATTTCTTTTTCCGGATCTTCATCCTCAAAAAAGAAATTTCCCCCGACTGGGCAGACGGGGGGAATTCCAGTTACCTGCATTATTATTCAGGGCAAACTACTTCAATTGAACTTGAGCGCCGGCGCCCTCCAACTGCGCTTTAATCTTCTCGGCTTCTTCCTTTGGCACGCCTTCCTTCACAGGCTTGGGAGCCTCTTCTACCAGGGCTTTAGCTTCTTTAAGCCCCAGGCCGGTAATCGCTCGGACTTCTTTAATAACCTGGATCTTCTGGTCCCCGACCACTGTCAATACCACGTCAAATTCGGTTTTCTCTTCCGCTGCCGCAGCAGCGCCACCGGCGGCGGGCATCATACCAGCCGCAAAAGCGACCGGCGCGGCCGCTGATACACCGAATTTGTTTTCCAGTTCGGAAACCAGCTCGGAAAGCTCAAGCACAGACATATTTGCAATAAAATCAATAACATCTTGTTTTGTTATTTCAGCCATTGATAAATCCTCCACAAAATCATATCAGTTTTGATCGTTACGCCGCTTCTTTTTTATCTTTAATAGCGGTTAGAACATTTACCAGCTTACCCGGTACGGCATTCAGCACCCTGACCAGACCGGTCGGCACTCCGATAAGCACGGAAAGCAATTGCGACAGTAGAACCTCTCGGGATGGCAACTTTGAAAGCGCAATGATTTTCTCAACCGTCAGCAGGCTTCCGTTCATCGCGCCAATCTTGATTGTCATATTCTCGTTACTGGCGACGAATTCAGACAGAATTTTGGCTGAAGCCACAGGATCGCCATAACTCATCACGACGGCCGTCGGCCCCTTATAATAATCACCGGCTACTGAAGTATCCGTATTTTCAGCGGCTCTTTTAAGAATGGTATTCTTAACAACCTGATATTCAGCACCGGCTTCTTTGAGTTTCCGCCGCAGATCATTAACGGTTTCGACCTTAAGCCCTTTATATTCGGCCAGAATGACAATGGTGGCTTTCTTGAGCTTTTCATGCAGGTCTTCAACCCGCACCTTTTTTTCATCAAGAGTCAGCAAAGTGGAATACACCTCCTTTCTTTTCGTACAAAAACCGGAGGCTTTAACCCGAATCCAATGATTCAAGAAGGTCAGCTGTCTCGGCAGGCAGGTAGTTAAACCGGATTAAGCATGAAAGACGTCTGCGCCCGCGGTCTTTGACAGATTATTTGAACATACTTACTGAACAAAATCCTTAACCAGGGTGGTGTCCAGCTTAACGCCCGGTCCCATGGTCGTTGAAACGGATAGGTTTTTCAAATAGGTTCCCTTACTGGCTGAAGGCTTTAACGCCATAATGGTTTTCAGAAACGCGGCCAGGTTTTCTTTCAGCTTATCGACACCGAAAGAAACTTTTCCGAAAGTAGCGTGGACAATTCCCGCCTTGTCTACCCGGAAGTCGATTTTACCCGCCTTCAGTTCCTGAATAGCCCTGGCAAGATCAAAGGTAACCGTCCCGGTTTTTGCGTTCGGCATCAACCCCCTCGGTCCAAGCAACTTACCGATTTTACCAACCGCTCCCATCATATCCGGCGTAGCCACCGCCTTGTCGAATTCAAACCAGCCGTTTTTGATGTCCTCAATCAGTTCGTCATTGCCGACAAATTCGGCCCCGGCATCCAGAGCTTCCTTTTCCTTTTCGCCCTTGGCAAACACAAGGACCCGGACTTCTTTACCGATACCGTTCGGTAAAACAACTGATCCGCGGACCATCTGTTCGGCATGACGAGGGTCGACTCCCAAATTAACAGCCACGTCCACGCTTTCATTGAAGCCAGCGAAACTGGACTCGATCGCCAACTGGAGGCCTTCAACAATTGCGTACTTTTGGGCCGGATCCACCTTCTGCCTGGCGGCTATATACTTTTTCCCTCTTAACATTTTCTTTAACCATCTCCCTTTGTTAAACGACGTCTATCCCCATGCTCCGGGCCGTACCCTGAATAATCTTACAGGCGGCACCGAGGTCAGTCGCATTCAGATCACACATCTTCAGTTTAGCGATGTCCTCAATATCCTTTACAGTCACCTGCCCGACCTTTTCCTTGTTCGGCTGTCCTGATCCCTTGGCAATTTTTGCCGCTTTTCTTAAAAGAACAGCGGCCGGAGGAGTCTTGGTAATAAAAGAAAAAGATTTGTCCGCATAAATGGTAATCACCACAGGGATCACCATTCCTTCCTGTTCAGCAGTACGGGCATTGAATGCTTTACAAAAATCCATAATATTAACGCCATGCTGCCCCAGGGCAGGGCCTATCGGCGGCGAAGGATTTGCCTTGCCGGCCATCACCTGTAATTTTACCTGTCCAATAACCTTTTTTGCCATTGATTCACCCCAACAATGTATATCTAAATTTTCGTGGCCTGCATAAAATCCAGTTCAACCGGCGTGGCACGGCCGAAAATACTGACCAGTACCCGCAATTTCCCCTTTTCATGATTCACGTTTTCGACCACGCCGTTAAATGTAGCAAAAGGCCCTTCCGTCACCCGAACCTCATCCCCGATTTCAAATGAATATTTCGGTTGCGGTTTTTCTTTCCCGGCCTCTATCCGTTTTAAAATATTGGCGGCATCCTCCTCGGAAATCGGTGTCGGCTTCTTTTTACCTCCCAGAAACCCGGTGACTTTGGCGGTATTGGCTACAATATGCCAGGTCTCGTTATCCAGGTCCATTTGCACCAGAATATATCCGGGATAGAATTTCCGCGATGATTGTTTCTTCTTGCCCTTGACCAGTTCCACAACCTGCTCGGTAGGCACAACAATACGCCCGAACTTTTCCCGACTCGCGGAAACCGCGATGCGTTCTTCCAGAGATCTCCGAACCTTGTCCTCGAAGCCGGAATACACATGCACCACATACCAGTTTAACGCCACAATCATTACCCCTTGTCTTTTACCCGATCACCAACCTGATCAGGCTGGACAAACCGAAATCAACGATCCCCAGAAAAATGGAAACCAGGATGACAAGCAGCAGCACAACCGTAGTCGCTCCAATTGTCTGTTTGCGAGAAGGCCAGGTCACCTTTTTCAGTTCCACACGGACTTCTCTTAAAAACTGAACGCTGATATCTAAATACCGACGAACGCCTGACTCCGCCTGACTTTTAACCGGCTTGGCAGTCTTGCGTGAAGTGTCGCTCGAAGCGCTTTTAAGTATGGAAAGAACCCCCGACTTACCAACGGATACCGCGCTCTTTACAGGCTGCTTATCTTCAGCATGATCGGAAGACGATTCCCGGGCCTTTTTTTTCTTGTTCGGATCTTTCCTTTTTTGTTGAAGCCCCATTATTGTCCTTAAGAAATATTAAAAACGCACCAGCTAACGTCATGGCAGATATCGTTTTTTCCGTTACCGTATTTGTGCTGGCAGGCCAGGAGGGATTTGAACCCCCAACCCCCGGATTTGGAGTCCGACGCTCTACCGTTAGAGCTACTGGCCTGCAACACGTCAATTCCACGAGGTTATTTTGTCTCCTTATGAAGACAATGTTCCCGGCAGAATCGACAGTATTTAACTAACTCCAACTTATCCGGTGTTGTGCGTTTATTTTTGGTTGTCGAATAATTTCTGCGCTTGCACTGGGTACACGCTAATAAAACATTAACCCTCACCGCTCTTCTCCCTCATGCAATTATTGAATAATTTCGCTGACGACGCCGGCGCCGACCGTGCGGCCGCCTTCCCGAATCGCAAACCGGAGTTCCTTCTCCATGGCGATCGGTGTGATCAGTTCCCCGGTAATCGTCACGTTGTCTCCGGGCATGACCATCTCTACCCCCTCCGGAAGCGACAATATCCCCGTCACGTCCGTCGTCCGAAAATAAAACTGCGGCCGATACCCGGTGAAAAACGGCGTATGCCGGCCACCTTCCTCTTTACTTAACACGTATACCTCAGCCTTGAACTTGGTGTGCGGCGTGATCGACTTCGGCTTGGCCACCACCTGTCCACGCTCCACCTCGTCACGCTTCGTACCGCGCAACAACAACCCGACGTTATCTCCCGCCCGCCCCTCATCCAGCAGCTTGCGGAACATCTCCACTCCCGTACACACCGTCTTGGCCGTCTCCCGTATCCCCACTATCTCAATCTCTTCACCAACCTTGATGATCCCTCGGTCGATCCGGCCCGTCACCACCGTCCCGCGACCCGATATGCTGAAAACATCCTCTATCGGCATCAGGAAAGGCTTGTCGATATCACGCTGCGGCTCGGGAATATAAGAATCCAGCGTGTTCAGAAGCTCAAATATACACTTGGCGTCCGCGCTGTCCGGATCGTCACTCTGCAGCGCCTTCAACGCGCTCCCCCGGATGATCGGTGTCTCATCCCCAGGAAACCCGTACTTCGTCAACAACTCCCGAAGCTCCAGTTCCACCAGCTCAATCAACTCCTCATCATCCACCATGTCGCACTTGTTCAAAAACACCAGAATACTCGGCACCCCAACCTGACGCGCCAAAAGGATATGTTCCCTCGTCTGCGGCATCGGACCGTCATCCGCTCCCACCACCAGTATCGCTCCGTCCATCTGCGCCGCACCGGTAATCATGTTCTTGATATAATCCGCGTGACCAGGACAGTCCACATGCGCGTAATGACGCTTGGCCGTCTCGTACTCCACGTGCGCCGTCGCGATCGTTATACCACGCTCCCGCTCCTCAGGCGCCTTGTCAATCTGATCAAACGCCACATACTTCGCCATGCCCTTGAACCCACTGTGCTTCGTTATGGCCGCCGTCAACGTCGTCTTACCATGATCTATATGACCTATCGTACCCACATTCACATGCGGCTTGGTTCGCTCAAACTTGACTTTTGACATCGTTCTGCCTCCCTGTTGGATTGGTAATCATCACCAGTGACAGCTTCTTCTATTATTATATATATTTGGAGCCCACGACCGGAATTGAACCGGTGAACCTCTTCCTTACCAAGGAAGCGCTCTACCTACTGAGCTACGTGGGCAGCCTCATACAAAATACTGGAGCGGGAGACGAGACTCGAACTCGCGACATTCAGCTTGGAAGGCTGAAGCTCTACCAACTGAGCTACTCCCGCAGCATCCAGAGTGGTGGTGGGGGGAGGATTTGAACCTCCGAAGGCGGATGCCGACAGATTTACAGTCTGTTCCCTTTGGCCACTCGGGAACCCCACCCTCCGACTTCACACCTTGGAGCCAGCGGAGGGATTCGAACCCCCGACCCACTGATTACAAATCAGTAGCTCTACCACCTGAGCTACGCTGGCCGCAGGTTAATATGTCAATATTGCCTGATCTTTTTATCAAATCTGAAGATATTATTTTTACAACGACAGATTGTCAAGTGATTTTTTCTATTTTTTCGTTTTCAACAGACAAATAAAAACAAACGTTTATGGGAGCCCTTTTACCCGGCGAATATTTATCGCCAATCTGATTATTTAGCAAGAACAAATTCCGCCTAATAATCTGGAAGAGATAACCGGGTTTTTCTTGACATAGCACCGGATACCATTTACATAAATTTTAATTTGCAAGCAGCAACGGCCAAAACTTTTTATCGGGCAGCACGACCATATGATTCAGTCGGAAGTTTTTGCAAAAAGTCCCTGGAGCACCGCTCCGTATTACCAGACCTCATCTCTTTTAATTTAGGTTTTTATCAATGAATCGATACAACCAGTTTGTCGTCTTACTTTTTACTGCATCCCTCTTCTTGGGTGGGTGCAATGCGGTTCGTCAGAAACCGTCTGGGTACAAGGCCACAAGCATGATAACTGCCCCGGACGTGGCTGCCGAAAAAAACAGGACTGCCGAGGAAATGAGTTGCCAGAATGTGGAAAAGACCGTAGATGCTCAAAGCCAATCCATACTCGACGAAGCGCTTGAACTGTGTAACGCATCACAGGACTTCTGGCAAAAGGGCGACTTTGACAATGCTATCCAGACACTCGATACGGCCTATACGCTTCTTTTAAAAATAGACGAAAGCGACATCACGGAACTGATGCAGCAGAAAGAGGATATCCGATTTCTGATTTCAAAACGTATTCTGGAAATATATGCTTCCCGAAACAGCGTCGTCAATGGAGACTATAACGCCATTCCACTGACGATGAACAGCGAGGTTCAACGGGAGATTGATTCGTTTACTCAAGGAGCTGAGCGAGAATTCTTCATCAATGCTTACCGGCGCTCCGGGAAATACAGGCCTTATATTGTTGAAGAGTTTTCAAAAGCCGGACTGCCTGTCGAGCTGTCCTGGCTGCCTTTAATAGAAAGCGGTTTCAAACCCAATGCTTTTTCAAAAGCCCGCGCCCTGGGATTATGGCAATTTATCCCTTCTACCGGCTACAAGTTCGGTCTGGAGCGGGATGGGTTTATTGATGAGCGCATGGACCCTGAAAAGTCCACTGAAGCGGCGATCAAATACCTGACGGCACTGCACCAGATGTTTGGCGACTGGTCCACTGTACTGGCGGCATACAACAGCGGGGAAGGTCGTGTCTTGCGGACGATCAGAACACAGGGAATCAATTATCTGGACAATTTCTGGGATCTCTATAAACAATTGCCCTGCGAAACCGCCCGATATGTGCCGCGGTTTCTGGCGGTCCTGCATATCGTTTCTGATCCCGGGAAATATGGTTTGTCCGGAGTAACGCCCGACCCGCCAATCCCATATGAAACCATACCGGTATCCAGACAGGTACACCTGCAGAAAATCGCGGACGCTCTCGAAGTCGGACAGGACCTGCTAGTGGAATTGAATCCCGAATTGAGACAGCAGACGCTTCCGGGCGTCACCTATCCGTTGAGAATTCCCATTGGAAAGAAAGAAGAACTGCTGGCGGCCATTGATTCTCTTCCTGTTTCTTCCGCCAGATACGAGCCGGAAAGCGGTCCTGCCTATCACCGGGTAAAAAGCGGGGAAAGCCTTTCGACAATTGCCAGACGATACAAAACAACCATTCAAAAAATTACCCTTGCCAACAATATCACCAAAAAATCCACCCTTAAACCCGGTCAGCTCCTGAAAATACCGGATGCCCGTGGCCGGGTATCGGCAACGACCTCGGAAATGGCCCCGAAAACAGCCAGAAAAATTACTCAACATGTTGTTTCCAGAGGAGATTCTCTCTGGAACATCGCCCAGCGTTACGGAACAACCGTCAGCACAATCCAGCGATTGAACAACCTATCATCAACAGCGCTGTCCGTCGGTCAGGTGTTACAATTAACCGAAGAGAGTAAAAAAACCTATCGGGTGAAATCAGGAGATACCCCGTTTATCATTGCTCAAAAGCATGACATGACGCTGGAACAGTTTTTAGAGCTGAACAAGATGACTAAAAACAGCACAATCTTTCCCAAGCAATCGGTATATGTGAAATAATATCGAACCCGTCAGCGTTTCAATCTATCCTTATGAAAGAAAGAGGCTTATCAGGTGCAGCCATTTCATTACCAGAATATGTATCCCGTTGAAGAGGATCGAACTCCATACCGCCTTTTGTCGAATGCGTACACCTCGTCCGGTGTCTTTGAAAACAATTCAATTGTGAAAATTGAGCAAGAAGGTCTGGCCTTGCTGGCGGAAGCCGCTTTCACTGATATTGCGTTTCAACTGCGGACGGCCCATCTTGAAAAAATCGCCGGGATTTTGAAGGATCCCGAAAGTTCCGGCAATGATCGCTATGTGGCCCTGGAAATAATTAAAAACGCCGTCATTGCGGCGGCCCGTGTGTTCCCGCTCTGTCAGGACACGGGGACCGCCACCATCATGGGGGAAAAAGGCCAGCGCGTATGGACAGGCTATTCCGATAAGGAAGTCCTCAGCCAAGGCGTTTACAATGCTTATCAAAAATACAGCCTGCGCTATTCCCAAAACGCGCCGCTGACCATGTATGAGGAAGTCAACACCGGCACCAATCTTCCGGCCCAGATCGACATTTATGCCACTTCTGGCAATGAATACCATTTTCTGTTTATTGCCAAAGGCGGCGGATCCGCCAACAAGACCTTCCTCTTTCAAAAAACAAAAGCCATATTAAACCCCAAGTCTTTAAAAAACTTTTTCAAGAAAGAGCTCAACCACATCGGCACCGCAGCCTGTCCGCCCTACCATCTGGCAGTCGTTATCGGCGGAACCTCGGCCGAGGCCAATCTGAAAACTGTAAAGCTGGCGACTTCCGGTTATCTGGACAGTCTTCCAACCCGCGGGAATACTTCCGGTCACGCCTTTCGGGACCTGGACATGGAAAAAGAATTCTTTCAACTGGCCTGCGATTCGGGTTTCGGTGCTCAATTCGGCGGGAAAAACCTTTGCTTGGACACAAGAGTTATCCGTCTGCCCCGACACGGCGCCTCATGCCCGATCGGCATCGGACTCAGTTGCAGTGCCGACAGAAACATGAAAGCGAAAATAACGGAACAGGGAATTTTCGTGGAACAACTGGAAAACAATCCCGCGAGATTTCTCCCGGAGCCGGTTGCCACAGAAAAAGAAACCGTCCGCATCAATCTGGACCATGATATTGATGAAATAAGAAACACATTGACAAAGTATCCGGTTACCACCCGCCTGTTGCTGAACGGGAAGATAATCGTGGCCCGGGATATCGCCCATGCCAAGGTATTGGAAGACATGGAAAAAGGCAACCCGCTTCCCTGGTATATGAAAAACCATATCATTCTTTATGCCGGTCCGGCCAAGACCCCGGAAGGATTTCCCTCAGGCAGCTTCGGGCCTACAACAGCGGCACGAATGGATCCGTACGTTCCGGTCTTTCAGAAAAACCGGGGATCCCTGATCATGCTGGGCAAGGGAAACCGGTCACCGGAAGTAACCCAATCATGCAAAGCCCATGGTGGATTTTATCTGGGTGCGGTCGGCGGGATCTCCGCCAAGCTGGGAAAAGAATGTGTCACCAGCGTGGAGGTTATCGCGTTCCCGGAATTAGGCATGGAAGCCGTGCGGATGATCACCGTCAAGGATTTTCCAGCATTTATTATTACGGACGACAAGGGGAACGATTTCTTTGAGCAACTACGGATCACAAATCTAATATAGACCGGCATCCGCCGATACATGCCTAAAACGACAAAAAGCCCCCGCGCATTAACTGCGCCACGGGGGCTTTTTTATTTATCTGTCGTCGGATCGAACGGCAGGTTACATCATACCGCCCATACCGCCCATACCGCCCATACCGCCTCCCGGAGGCATGCCGGCACCAGGACCGCCTTCATCTTTAGACGGTTTATCCGCGATCATCGCTTCCGTCGTCAGCATGACCGAGGCAACACTGGCCGCATTCTGGAGGGCAAAGCGGACCACTTTCGTCGGGTCAATGATGCCCGCCTCCATCAAATCGCAGTACTCATCCGATGCGGCATTATAACCAAAGGCATCTTTACCCTCTTTGATCTTGTTGAGAACAACCGATCCTTCCACCCCTGCGTTTTCAGCAATCTGTCGTAAGGGCTCTTCAATTGCCCGCATAACGACTTTAACGCCGAGGCGCTGATCGGCCTTGATCTTGATCTTGTCCAGCGCTTCCAGGCAACGAATCAGCGCCACACCGCCGCCCGGAAGGATGCCCTCTTCCACCGCCGCCCGGGTCGCGTTCAATGCGTCCTCAACACGAGCCTTTTTCTCTTTCATTTCCGTCTCAGTCGCCGCTCCGACATTAATCACGGCCACTCCGCCGACCAGTTTGGCCAGACGTTCCTGAAGCTTTTCCCGGTCATAGTCCGAAGTCGTTTCGTCAATTTGGGCACGGATCTGTTTCACCCGGCCTTCAAGTTCAGCCTTGCTTCCGGCGCCACCGACGATGGTGGTATTATCCTTGTCTACCGTGACGCGTTTGGCCTGACCCAGATCAGCCATGGTAATCTTTTCTAAGCTGATACCGACATCTTCAGAAACCACCTGCCCGCCGGTCAGTGTCGCGATATCCTGAAGCATGGCCTTTCTTCTGTCACCGAACCCCGGGGCTTTAACCGCCGCCACATGCAGGGTACCCCGCAGTTTATTGACAACCAGCGTCGCCAGGGCCTCACCTTCCACATCTTCGGCGATAATCAGAAGCGGCTTATTGGTCTTGGCGATTTGCTCTAGAATCGGCAGCAACTCTTTCATGCTGGATATTTTCTTTTCATTCAGAAGAATAAACACGTCAGACAGAGAGGCGACCATCTTTTCCGGATCCGTAACGAAGTAGGGAGACAAATAGCCGCGATCAAACTGCATGCCCTCGACCACATCGAGCTCGGTTTCCATGGACTTGCCTTCTTCCACCGTGATGACACCTTCCTTACCGACTTTACCCATGGCCTCCGCAATGATATTACCGATGGTTTCATCGTTGTTGGCTGAAATGGTGCCTACCTGAGCGATCTCCCGCTGATCTTTGGTTTCTTTGCTCATTTTGGCCAGCTCTTTCACGGCGACCTCTACCGCTTTATCAATACCGCGCTTGATCGCCATGGGATCGTTGCCAGCGGCAACCAGCTTCTGTCCTTCCCTGTATATCGACCTTGCCAGCACCGTAGCGGTTGTCGTGCCGTCACCAGCGGTATCACTGGTTTTGCTAGCCACTTCTTTTACCATTTGAGCGCCCATGTTTTCGAACTTGTCTTCCAGTTCGATTTCCTTGGCCACCGTCACGCCGTCTTTGGTTACATTTGGAGATCCCCATGATTTTTCAATTACCACGTTTCTGCCCCGGGGCCCCAGCGTTACCGCCACCGCATCGGCGAGAATATTGACACCGCAAAGCATCGCCTCACGCGCCTTCGCCGAATATTTTATTTCTTTTCCAGCCATAAGTCACACTCCTTAACTATTTATATTTATTATTTTATATTTTATAATCAATGCCTGTCTGCTGGCATTATTCTACGACCCCGAGGATATCATCCTCACGCATAATCAGATATTCTTCCCCATCAATTTTAACTTCTGTTCCACCATACTTTCCGAATAAAACACGATCCCCTTTTTTGATTTCCAAAGGAATGATTTTGCCGTCCTCGCCGATGCGGCCTTTGCCGGTGGCCACTACCTTGCCTTCAATCGGCTTTTCTTTGGCGGTATCCGGAATAATAATCCCCCCTTTGGTTTTCATCTCTTCTTCCACCCGCTTTACCAGAATTCGATCATGTAACGGCCTGAATTTCATTTTTTTCCTCCTTAGGCATAACGCTGTTGTTAAACAATAATATTGGGATGATTAAATCCGTCCTTACGGTCTTTATACAATTATGACCAACACCACCGGGGCGAAACCAGACTCATCATTTGCGGGTCACGATGCCCGGACGTGCGTTCATAAAACTGGATACTGAAAAAAAGCATTCACTGTTTAATTATTCGGATTTTGATCCGGAAGTGGCTTCCTGTTGTTTACAACAGGAGCTTACCTTTTGCGAATCTCCTTTTTCCGCAACGGCGTCTGAAGATTTGTTGTTGTTACGTGAAGCGGCGGTTGATTTGCCCGCATAGTCTGTGGCATACCACCCTGATCCCTTCAAATGGAAGGAACTTCGAGAAATCAGCTTCTGCAGTTTCCCGGAGCATTCACTGCACTTTTTCAACGGCTTATCGGACATCTGCTGCCAGACTTCGTTCACTCTTCCGCATTTTGTACACTCATACTCGTAAATCGGCATGTTTGGCATCCCCCTTGAGCTTTAGAATTACCATATCAGCTCAACTGTTAACACATTATGGGAAAAAATAAGACACATTGACATTTTGTCAAGCATCAAAACGAACAAATCAATAAATCGGTTCCCGCTCCTCCTGCCAGTGCGAATAAAATTGAATCACTTCCCGAATCCCTTCAATGTCATGCCTCGACAGAAGCTCCCCGGTTATCTTATGGACCCGGTCTTCTTCCCTTTCACGTTCTTCGGGCAAAGCGTTAAATTGCTGGAAAAACTTTGCAAAACGCACAATATGAATCAATTCGTGCACGACAATGTATACGACAAAAGGGAAAAGCGCAATACCGGGATTGTTTTTCACGGCCGAAATAATTGCGTTGTCCTGCAAACAGATTTTATAAAAGTCGTATGTGGACGAGCATAATGAATCACCTTCCCGCTGACCGGAATAACGGACGATCTGCGCGAACGGGCCGTCTACCTTTTCCTGAAACGTCAAATCAGCGTACGTTTTAACATCATAGCGGTGGCGCAGCCACTGGGTCGCGGACATCTTGAAAAAATTACAGACCAGTTCTTCAGCCAGAGCAACGGACTTATTGATAGTTTTAATCTGGGAGGCGGAAAACCGCTTTCTTCTGCCGTCGTGCTGAATATTATTCATAAACCTGACCGACATCAGAGGGCCGCCCGAATTATCGCTGCCCCCCGGCCTTTCGATGTGCTTTTAGAGCGAACCTCTTAAAAAACTCTTGCAAATAGTAAAATATATTCATATAACCCAGATCGAATAACTTAACAATATTCTATAAACTGAAAAATCATATCATCAGTAAGGAGGTGTTTTTTTGGGTTCCGTCATTAAAAAAAGAAGAAAAAAGATGCGCAAACACAAACACCGCAAGTTGCTCGCCAAAACCCGTCATCAAAGGAACAAGGGAAAATAGACTCACATTTCCCCTCCGTCCTTACACAAAATAAAAGCGCCGGTTGTTTGATGATGAGAATATCATCTTACAGGCGGCGTTTTTAATTTCGGAAATGTTTTACACTTATTCGAAGATATCAGGGCGCTGGCTAATATTTTTTTAGATATTTAAAAAATTCGGAATCCGTTGAAAGCACTAGGGAACTGCTTTTATTCAGAGAGGATTCGTACACTTCCAGTGTTTTGACAAACGAATAAAATTCCGGGGCCCGCGCATAAGCATCGGCGTAGATGGCCAGAGCTTCGGCGTCCGCTTTTCCTTTTATCACCTGCGCCGTTCGATAGGCTTCCGAGGAGATGCGCTTCAACTCGCGTTCCTTTTCCCCCCTGATTTTATTCGCCTCTCCCTGACCTTCGGAACGGAATTTTTCCGCCATCTGGTCTCTTTCAGCGGTCATGCGCAGATATATGGAGTTGCGGACCTCCTGAACATAATTGATGCGCTTGAACTTGACATCCATCAGTTCTATTCCGAATTTTGCCAGCTTCGGTTGGGCCTGATCCACAATCTGCCTGACCATCTTCTCGCTCCCGATCTCTATGGTAAAAATATCGGCCGATCCATCGCCCTTGCGGGTGGTGTCCAGTTCCCGATTGCTTTTCCTCACCGTTTCAATCAGCGGGTAAGACGTCACCAGGTTCCTCACCGCCGGATCGATAATATCATCAAGCCGGGCAATGGCCGAAGGCAGTGTGGCCACCGTCTGGAAAAAAGCCACCGGATCAATGATGCGCCACCTGGCGAACGAATCCACCCAGATAAACGTCTTGTCTTTTGTTGGTATCTGACCGGGAGAACCGTCCCATTGAAGAAGATTTTTCGGAAAATAGTTGGCAATATCAACGAAGGGGGTTTTGATGTTCAGTCCGGGGGTAACGATTGGCTGTCTGACGACTTTACCAAACCGGGTAACCACCACCTGCTCCGTTTCATCAACCACAAAAAGCGTATTATAGCCGAGAAAAAGACAGGCAATCAGCAGCACAACCAGTATAATTTGACCGTTCTTCATTGATTTACCGCCCTTATTCCTTGCCCAGATTCAACAGGGGTAATAAATTTTTCTGTTCAGCATCAACAATATACTTTTCTCCCAGATTGGGGAGCACTCTTGACAGCGTTTCCAGGTAGAGACGCCTTTTGGTGATGTCTTCGGCGTTTTTATATTCGTTATAAATAGTGATAAATTTTTCCGCATCACCTTTAGCCTTGTTTATCCTTTCCACCGCATAGCCTTCAGCCGCTTTAACAATACCCTGGGCCTCACCTTCGGCTGCGGGAACCGCCGTGTTATAATCTTTGAGCGCCTCCTGAACCTGTCTTTCTTTTTCCTGCAAAGCCTGGTTCACGTTATTGAATGAAGGCTGCACCTCCGGAGGAACATTCGTCTTCTTCAATTCCACGGCCTCGATCCAGATTCCGCTCTGCGCCTCATCCATTTCCTTCTGTAAAATCGACATGGCCTCGTTGGCGATTTCGAGTCGATTGCTGATGACCTCATTGATGCTGCGATCTCCCACCACCAGACGCATGGCCGCTTCAGACATATCCCTCAATAACTGATCCACATCATTAACTTCGAAAAGGTATTTGTCCGGTTCCTTAATCCGGTATTGTACGATCCAGGGGACCAGTGCCACATTCAGATCGCCGGTCAGCATGAGACTTTCCCCGACATTCGTATTGTCAAAAAGTTGCTTATCGGAAGTAAAAGTTGTTTTGTCCGTCGCTTCCAGGGTTTCAAAGCCGAACTCCATTTTTTCAACCCGTTTAACCTTGACCTTTGTTACCCTTTCCACTCCGGCGGGTAATTTGAAATGCAGGCCGGGGGCCGTTTCCCGGGTGTATTTTCCAAAACGCTGAACCACGCCGACCTCGTCAATACCTACGGTGTAAAAGGTCGACGTTGCCACGAAAATGGCCACAACAATCAATCCGATCAACAGAACGGGAAACCAGGAAAAATCAAAGCCTTTAAATTTGTTTATGATATTATCCATCTGCGGCGGGGTTCCCCCGTTGCCCCCCTCTCCACGCTGCCCTGTTCGTTTTTTCTGCTGCTGCTGAAGCTTTTCCCAGTCCCAGTTCATCGATTTGCCGGCATCCATCACAGAAATTCTCCAACCACCCTTAATGATTGCTAACCATAAATTTTTTCAGCAGTTAAACCACAGGAGGTAAAAATTGTCAAGACATGAGCGGCGCTTGCTGTTTCGATTTTTAATCATTTACGGGGATACAGAAAAAGGTTATCTTACGGCCTGATAATCCTTTTTAAATCAACTTGACTGCCTTATTTGAGCGGCGCTATTTCCTCTAAAGCGGATTCAGCCGTCAGGCGATAAAAATGACCGGGAAGAAAACGAATCACGAGTTTGAACATATCAGCGACATCATCAGAACGACTCTGGGAAAATGGCTGCAAACCTCCGGAGAGCCAATCACCAGGGTCTGGGAGTTGTGGGATGCAACGGTCGGGGATCCGATCGCAAAGAACACGCGTCCGGCCTGTTTGAAAAACCAGACGCTGACGGTGCATGTGTCCAGCCCGGCCTGGATCCAGGAACTTCGCTTTTCCAAAAAAAACCTTATCGAGAAGATCAACACCGCCGCCGGGAGCCATCTTGTTTCCGATATTAAATTTAAAGTGAACATCTGAAACCATTGGCCGCGACTCAATTTACGGAAGACACCTTTTTTGATGGTCGCATCCGTGTTAAACAGAACGCCCGCGGATATCGCTTTTCCATAGATGCCGTCATTCTGGCCTGGCATATTTTCCCGGCCGCTAATGCAAGGATTGTGGATATCGGCACCGGTTGTGGCATCATCCCGCTGATTCTAGCTTACCGGCACCGGGCGGTCACCATTGATGCCCTGGAAATTCAGCCGCAGTTGGCGGCACTGGCGATAGAGAACGTCATCGGCAACCACCTGGAACACCGTATCACTGTCTGCTGTGAAGATATTAATCAGGCCGCAGCCAAAATGCCCATTGGAAAATATGATCTGGTGGTATGCAACCCCCCCTTTAGAAAATCATCGACTGGACGGATCAATCCCGACCCGGAGCGGGCTATTGCCAGACACGAGATTGCAATGACGCTGGCGGAGGCCACCGCCGCGGCCGGCAGGTTATTAAGGACCTACGGGGAGTTTGCCGCCGTTTATCCCGCTTCCCGCCTGGTCGACATGGTTGCCCGGATGCGGCTGGATAGCATCGAGCCGAAGATGATCCGCATGATCCATTCACGGACGGGCGACCCTGCCAAACTTTTCATTATAAAAGGCGGCAAAAAGAGCCGCCCCGGGATCACCATTCCCCCGCCCCTGATAATTTATCATGATGACGGGACTTACACCCCCGAAGCCCAAAAAATGTTTGCCCCCTAGCATAAAAAAAATTGACAGGCGTTTACTCGGAGGGTTAGTATACCGTTTTATGTCTTGTTCCATGAACTGCTGATGTAAAAACGGGTGTCGACATACCATTCGCACATGCAGGAGAGGTGGCCGAGCGGCTGAAGGCTCCGCTCTCGAAAAGCGGTATCCTGTTAATGCGGGATCGGGGGTTCGAATCCCCCCCTCTCCGCCAGCCACTTCAAACGGTGGTTATCCTTAAACTGCCCGCCCCGGTATGTCTTCACTGTTGCAAAATTCCGACATTGCGGAGAGATGGCCGAGCTGGCTGAAGGTGCACGATTGGAAATCGTGTGTGCTGTAAAAGGCACCGAGGGTTCGAATCCCTCTCTCTCCGCCACCATATCTGATTTTTCGCCGTCTTCGGCAAGCTGATTTTCGGAAGGTTGTTTCCCATGGCCTACCTTGTTCTGGCCCGCAAATACCGCCCCCAGACATTTACGGAAGTCATCGAACAGCACCAGACGACGCAGACCCTGATGAACGCCATCGCTGCCGGCCGTGTCGCTCATGCCATCCTTTTTTCAGGCCCCAGGGGAACCGGCAAAACAACCATCGCGCGCATTCTGGCCAAAGCCATGAACTGTGAGCAGGGTCCGACGCCGACACCCTGCAACCAGTGCCGCTCCTGCCGGGAAATCACTGCCGGTAACGCCACCGATGTGTACGAAATCGATGGGGCCTCCAACAACAGCGTCGACCAGATCAGAGAACTTCGCGGCAACATCAAATTCATGCCGGCCCACAGCCGGTATAAGATATATATTATCGACGAAGTGCATATGCTGACCGCTTCCGCGTTTAACGCGCTGTTAAAAACGCTGGAAGAACCGCCGCCACACGTCATGTTTGAATTCGCCACCACCGAACCGCACAAAATCCCGATTACCATTCTCTCCCGGTGCCAGCGGTACGATCTTTCCTATGTGTCCCTTGAATCCCTGGTCAACCATCTGGCACGCCTTTGCGGGGAGGAGGGATATCAGGTGGAAAACAGGAGCCTGGAACTGATCGCCCGGGAATCGGGCGGCAGCATCCGGGACGCGTTAAGCCTTCTGGACCAGGTGATGAGTTGCAGCGGCGACCAGCTCACGCAGGATCATGTGGTCAATATTCTCGGTATCACCAACCGGGAAAGCCTCTTTGCCATGTCACGGGCCGCGCTCTGTGGAGACATCGCCAGGATTCTGGAACTGACGGATGAAATGTACCGCGGCGGAATGGATATCAAAAAACTGTATTCCGAGCTCCTGTCGCATTTCAGGGATCTGTTGATTGTCAAGCTGGGGAAAAACATGAAATTCTCAGCGGCCATACCCTCCCATGAAGTGGAACAGATCAGGGCACAAATTCAGAGCATGACGGAAATTCAACTGCATCAGGCCCTGGCGGTTCTTCTGGATGAGGAGAAAACCATTCGATACTCCAGCCAGCCCAGAATCGCACTGGAAATGGCCTTCATTAAAATCTGCCAGTTGAAACCCGCCCTGCCCGTCGACACACTGATCGAAAAAATTGACGCCCTGAAGGATCATTTTCTGAACTTGGGAAACCATTCCAGCGGTTCGCTGGGAGCTGATACGACTGCCGGTCCCGAGAATTTTCATCGCCCGCAAGGCCGGGAGCCCGTACTCCGGTCTCCGGACAAACCGGCTCCGGACGACAAGACCGACTCGCCCTCCGGCAACCGCAGCCGGCAAACGGATGCAGGCGATGCTTCGGCACATGAACGGAAACCGGCCGGGGCACCTTCTTCAGGCACAGCGGACATGAGCCACGCCCAGGCATGGCAGGCTATTCTCGCCGTCATTGACGACGATTACCCCCTGCTGGCGGCAAACTTGCGAAACAGCGCCCTGTCAACCATTCATGGCGATAAAATGGAAATTGACGTTCACGGATCAAAGATCAATATGGATATTCTCGGCCAGGCGGATAATCTGGCTACCCTGAAAAGCATCTGCTCGACATTTTATAACAGGGCAATGGACATCCGGTTGAACCATAAAGTCAGACCGGAGATCATGCAACAGCCGCAGGTTTCGCGGCCGAAGTCGGGCGTACACCCGCTGGTAATGGATGCCCTTGATATATTCGGAGGCGACATCGTAACCACCAAGACTTAAGAATCGATATCAGGAGGACGGGAACATGAAAGGCATGGGCAACATGGGTAATATGGTGAAACAGGCCCAGAAGCTGCAGGCGAAAATGCTGAAAATGCAGGAAGAGTTGGCCGAAAAAACGGTCGAGGCCAGTGTCGGCGGTGGGATGGTCAAGGCCGTCGCCAACGGCCGGCAGCAGATTGTATCGTTGAACATTGAGAAAGAGGTCGTCAATCCGGAAGACGTGGATATGCTTCAGGATCTGGTCCTGGCTGCCGTAAATGAAGCGCTGGCCAAATCACAAGAGATGATATCATCGGAAATGGGCAAGCTGACCGGCGGCATCAACATTCCCGGGCTGATCTGACAAGCAAGCCGGCCGGGGTTACTCCTTAATACCAGATGAATCCTAGTACTTTTTAAAAACACCGGAAATGAACCACTACCCCCAATCTATCCGCAACGCGATCAGCCAGCTGGTTCGTCTGCCGGGCATCGGCCAGAGAACCGCGGAGCGGCTGGCCATGCACCTTCTGCGCGCCACGGAGAAAGAGGTCACTAACCTGGCCAGAAGTCTGGTCGATCTGAAAAAGCAGACCGTGCTGTGTTCAAAATGCTATACCTTGAGTGACAGCCTCCTGTGCCAGATCTGCCGGGATCCTTCCCGAAACCAAACACAGCTGTGCGTGGTCGAAGGGCCGGCGGAGATGATGGCCGTTGAAAAAACAGGCGCCTATTCCGGCCTCTATCACGTTCTCCACGGCGTTCTCTCCCCCATGGATGGTATCGGTCCGGACGATATCAGAATCAACGAGTTGATCAGACGGCTTGAGCAGAACACGGTAACAGAAGTCATTCTGGCGACCAGCACCCAGGTGGAAGGTGAAGCCACCGCCTCCTTTCTTGCGGAACGGTTGGCCCCCTTTCACCATATTTCCGTAACCCGGATTGCGTCGGGGATGCCGGTAGGAGGTGACCTGAAATATACGGATCCGATTACCCTTAAAAATGCCATGGAAAAACGCCATGCCATATAAAGCCATTACCGCCGACGATGTTTTCCAATGCCGGAAATGCGGCGATTGCTGCCGCGGCTACGGTGGCACTTATCTGACGGATCAAGATATTCTTGTTATTTCCGAATATCTCCACATGGACCCCCGGCGTTTTCTCGAGACATACTGCGTCTATTCCGGCAGCCGTCCCATTTTGGCCCAGCGTGAAGATGGATATTGCGTATTCTGGGATAAACTGTGCCGGATTCACCCTGTCAAACCCCGCATGTGCAAGGCCTGGCCGTTTATTGAAAGTGTGCTGACGGATTTTGGAAACTGGGAAATCATGTCCGCTTTCTGCCCGGGGATTAGAACGGAATACCCGCCCGAGGCCATCTTAAGTTGCATAAAAAACATACTGGAGAAGACCGGTGATCGGCATTTTTGATTCAGGCCTTGGCGGACTGACGGTCGCGCGGGCAATTATGGACGCCCTTCCCGGTTACGACATGATTTATTTCGGCGACACCGCGCGCACCCCTTACGGCGCCAAAAGCGCCGCAACGGTTGAAAAATACGCCATGGAGGACACCCGGCTGCTGCTGGAGCGTGGAGCCACCATTATTGTCATTGCCTGCAACAGCGCCTCCAGCGTTGCCGCCGAAAGTATCGTCAGAGAATTCCATATCCCGGTTTTTGAAGTCATCACACCGGCCGTAGAAATGGCGACAGCCGTATCAAAAAACGGCACCATTGGGGTCATCGGAACCCGCGCCACCATCGCCAGCGGAATATATGAAAGAAAAATCATCCAGCAGCGCCCCGGGGCCAGAGTCTACTCCGTCGCCTGCCCCCTGCTGGTGCCCCTGGTGGAAGAAGGGTGGATCAAAAAGCCTGAAACCGCCATGATCATTCGAAAATATCTGCACCCCTTAAAGACAAAACAAATTGACACGCTTATCCTTGGCTGCACCCATTATCCCATCCTGAAGACGACCATCCAGAAAAAAATCGGGAAAAGGGTCCAGGCCATCGACTCTGCCATCGTGGTGGCTCGAACCGTTAGACAGTATGTCGCCGATCATCCGGAATCCGCAGCCGGGCTGTCGGTCAGGGGACAAACCCGCTTTTTTGTGTCGGATATCACCGATCAATTTAAAAAGACGGCGCAACTGATATTGAACAAACAAATCAGCCTGGAGCACATCAGCCTTTGACCTTGACCAGGGTGTCCAGAAGTTTCCCCAATTCCCGAATGTGGGCGCGTTCTTCGTCGGCCAGTAGCGCTAGAGCTTTCCCGCCGGTTCCGGCAGCGATCTTCTCCGAAGCCCGGGAATAGAGATCCATCGCCTGGGCCTCGATGGAAATGGCCAGGCTGATGATATCGACGGTGGAGGTCATATCCGGAGAGAACCTAGCGATGTATTCATCGGTGGTCATGCCGCCCTCGATGACTCCGTCCACCCGTTCGGCGACAAACCGCTCTCTGGCCATCGGCCGTTCAGCCATGGTCATGTAAGTCTCATAAATGCGGTCCTGATGCTTGACTTCAATAGCGGCCAATTTTTCAAACAGATCCGCAGTCAGATGATTTGCCGCTTTCCCGGCCATGGTGTGGTAGAAGTCGCGCAATCCGTCTTCAATGGAGTAGGCCGCGGCAAGCACTTCATCAATGGACTCGCTTCCTGAAAAAAGGGACAATCCCTGATCCGGTAGACCCACGGCCGTGACACCTTTCCAGGCTTTAAATCCGCCCGCCAGGTCGATAACCTCCGGGAACCCTCTCCCGGACAGTATTTGAGCCGCCATCCGGCTTCGTCCTCCCATGGCGCAATAAACCAGAACGGGTTTATCGACCGGGATCTCGGCAACCCGGCTGTCCAGTTCTCCCACGGGGATCAGCCGGGCGCCGGGAATATGCCCCTGCTCATATTCTCCGGGCTGACGCACATCGATAATGAACAGCGCTTCTTGGGGTGTTTTCGCAATCAGTTCCCGAGCCAGGGCGGTGTCCATGGATTGAACGGGGATGAAAAACGGTCGCCATTTCATCGGTAAGCCACTGCCTGAATTATTCGAGCAGATCGCGAATGGCTGTCAGCTCGGCGGTGATTTCGTTTAAAAAATCAAGGCTCTCTTTTGATTTCTGCCTTGATTTCAAATACTTTCTAGCGCCTTTGAGGGTAAATTTCTTGTTGTAGAGCAGATATTTGATCTTCAGGATCTGTTCGATATCGGACCGGCTGTAAAGCCGCTGTCCGGCTTCCGTCCGCCCGGGACTGAGTTGAGGGAACTCAGACTCCCAGAATCGAAGGACATGGGCGGCCACACCGGTAAAACCGCAGACTTCCCCGATCCGGAAATAAAGTTTGTCGGGAATCGGATGCAGCGCCACAAAATCCTGGGGAATTAATGAAATGGTCGCATCATCGTTCTTGTCGGGCATGGGCATCCGTCCGTCACGTTGGCCCGGGGAAACCGCCAACGGATGAATTCAGACAGGCAGCTCCGCCGAAAACGCCCTAACGAGCCTGTCTGCTATCCCGGCATGGACCCGGTTGACAAATTCGTCTTTCAAGGTCGCTTCCTGCGATCGATAAACAATTCTGAAGGAGAGACTCTTCTTTCCGGATGGTATGGCCCCCCCTTCATAGACATCCAGCACGTCGATATTTTCTATCAGATTATCCCCGCCTTCTTCAAGAAAATTCAGAATCTTCTCCGATTCGGTTCCATGGTCCACAATAATGGTAATATCTCTTGCCACCGATGGGAATCTGGACAACACCCGGGCTTCCCGGTAATCGGAGAAAAACGGCCGTGCCGTTGAAACGTTCAGCTCGAAAATAAAGGCCGGCCTTTTCAGATCAAACCTTTCCAGAACCCCCCGGGAGGCCTCCCCCACCACGCCTACTTCCACACCCTGAACGATCACCCTGGCCGTATGCCCGGCCCTGGTTACGTCGCATTTCTCCGCGGGCATGGCGGTGAAGCTGCAGGAGGTTGCGCCAAGGCCTTTCAGCAGGCATTCCAGCGCCCCTTTGATATCAAAAAAATCGCTGGCCTCTTCCGGACGCCGCCATGACCGTCGCCTGGCCGCACCGGTCAGCAGGGCGGCTACCATTTCCGGTTCCTCCGGCAAAACATCGCCGCCGTCCTTCTTCCAGAATACGCGGCCCGTCTCAAACAGCATCATGTCATTGATCTGTTGAGAAAGATTATGCCGCATGGTCATCAGGAGTCCGGGTATCAACGACGTCCGCATGACTGACTGATCGGCTGCCAGGGGGTTCAAAACGCTGATCGGATCGACGCGGCCGGTGGTCTGCAGAAAATCCATGCCGGCGCAGGCGTTATCGCTTATAAAACTGTAGGAGACCACCTCTGCAAAACCGAAACCCGTCATGATTTCCCGGATGCGGCCCTTTAAATCGAACATCAGGGAGGGTGTGCCGCTGTCGCTGCTGATGGCCGGGAAAGTCACCGGGATCCGGTTATATCCCCAGAGCCTGGCGATTTCTTCGGAAATGTCTTCCGGCCGATCCACATCCACGCGGAAAGACGGCACCCGGACATCCAACTGATCCCGGTCCGTTTGACGGGCGATAAACGCCACGGATTCCAGCAGACCGGCCATCTCATCCCTGCTCAAGGCTGTTCCCAGGCGCCGGTTGATGGCTTCAGTGCTGACGGTGACTGTCTTCTCCGCGGCCGGTTTGGGATGGTTGTCGATCACGCCCCTGGCGACTGTCCCGCCGGCAAGTTCACTCATGAGCTGGGCGGCCCTGTCCGCCGCCCGTACCGTTCCCAGAGGATCCACGCCTCTCTCAAAACGATAGGCGGCATCGCTGCTGATATTCAATACTTTTGAGGTTTTCCGGACGCTGGTGGGATAAAAACAGGCGCTTTCGATCAGGACACGGGCGGTCCCGGAACTGATTTCCGAATTCAACCCGCCCATGACGCCGGCCACGGCCACCGGCTTTTCGGCGTCACAAATCATCAGCATTTCCGGGGAGAGACGGCGTTCCTTGTCGTCCAGGGTTGTAAATGAAGGGACCTGGCCGGCCCGCCGGACGACTATCCGGTTACCGGCCAGTCGGTCAAGATCAAAAGCATGCAGCGGCTGCCCGGTCTCCATCATCACGAAATTGGTAATATCCACGACATTATTGATCGGCTTCAGTCCGACCGATAACAGCCGGTCCCGCAACCAGAAGGGGGATTCTTTGACCGTTACATTTAAAACCACCCGGGCTGCGTACCGGGTGCACAATTCAGGGTCTTGGATATCGACCGCCGCATACGATTCAACATCCGTTTCCCCTTCAGGGAACTCAACCCGGGGCATCGTCATCTTCTGCCCGGAGAACGCCGCCACCTCGCGGGCCACACCGATGATACTGAGGCAGTCGGGACGATTGGGCGTCAGATTGATCTCCAGTACATAATCGGAAAGTGACAACGCCTCCGTCACAGGGGTCCCGGGAGCAACGGACTGATCGATTTCCATGATCCCGCCGTGGTCATCGCCCAGCCCGAGTTCAGCCCGGCTGCACAGCATGCCTTCCGAAACAACGCCCCTGATTTTGCTTTTCTTAATGGCCATGCCGCCGGGGAGGACAAAGCCGGGCGTCACCAGAACCGTCAGCATGTCCTTTTTCACATTGGGCGCGCCGCAGACCACCGGCAGCATCCGATCCCCGGCATCCACCCGGCAAACCGTCAAGTGGTCCGAGTCGGGATGAGGTTCCACGCTGTCTACCCGGCCGATAACGGCGCCCGCCAGGTACGCATATCGGTCTACAATCCGCTCGACCTCAAATCCCGTCATGGTCAGCGCTTCCGCGATTTCCGATACAGGCAGATCAATCGGCACGTATTCCTTTAACCAGCTCAAACTGACTTGCATATCAAAACTGCCTTAAAAACCTGATATCGTTTTCAAAAAATTTCCGGGTATCATCGATGTTGTATTTCAGCATGGCAATGCGTTCAACCCCCATGCCGAAGGCAAAGCCGGAATAGACGCTGGTATCGTACCCGACATTTTCAAACACCGCCGGGTGGACCATGCCGGCGCCGAGAATTTCCAGCCATCCGGAATAGGAACATATCCGGCAACCGGCTCCCCGGCAGGCCACGCAACGGATATCGACTTCAGCGCTTGGCTCGGTAAAAGGGAAATAGCTGGGGCGAAACCGCAGGGTGGTCTCAGGATTGAACATCTTATGGATAAAAGCCGTCAGCGTCCCCTTCAGATCACCGAAGGACACGTTTCTGTCGACCATCAATCCCTCAACCTGGTGAAACATGGGCGTGTGGGTCACGTCCGAATCGCAGCGATAGACCTTGCCGGGAGCGATAATACGGACAGGGGGAGACTGCCTCTCCATCACCCGGGGCTGGGACGGGGATGTATGGGTTCTTAAAACGATATTCTCGGAAATATAGAAGGTGTCCTGCATATCCCGGGCGGGATGATGCTTGGGAATATTCAGCGCTTCAAAGTTGTAATAGTCGGATTCGATTTCCGGCCCTTCGGCAATATCAAACCCCATTCTGCCGAAGATATCACAAATCTGTCGGGTAATGCGGGTAATGGGATGAATCGTCCCCCGGTCGAAACACCGTCCGGGCAGCGACACGTCAATCCCGCCGGCGGCTTCTCTGCCCGACGTCAGCGCGACCTGGGCAGCCGCTATCCGTTCCTTTAAGAAAATTTTGACCTCGTTGGCCTGCTGACCGGCCAACGGTCGTTCTTCCGGAGGCAACTCGGAAATATTGCGCAAAAACCGTGTCACCTCTCCTTTTCTGCCCAGATACTTCACGGATATCGCTTCGAGGTCTTCCCCGTCGACAGCGGCCGCGATTTCCCCCAGGGCCCTCGCTTTTATCTCATCAATTGATTCTGTCACTTGTTGCCATGCCCGTTTGCCGACGCAAAGTCGATTTTATCCGGTCCATTAATAGCGCACCGGGGCATCACTTCGATTGATCGCCCCGGCGGTTATCCTGCTTTAAAATATTGTTCCGGCAAAAACCGGATCAGGCATTTTCGGCTGCCAGGCCAGCGACCCTGGCGAAGCCCGAAGGATCCGATATTGCCAATTCGGCCAGCACCTTGCGATCCAGTTCCACGCCCGCTTTTTTAAGCCCGTGCATAAACCGGCTGTAGGTTAAATTATTCATACGGACAGCGGCGTTGATCCGGGCTATCCAGATACGCCGGAAATCCCGCTTGCGCTGTCGGCGATCCCGATAGGCAAAGGCCAGCGCCCGGTCAACCGTGGTGGCTGCTGTCCGGAAGAGCTTGCTGTGCCCGCCGCGAAACCCTTTGGCCAGTTTTAAAACTTTTTTCCTTCGCTTCCTTGCTTTGAAACCCCTTTTGACTCGCATAATAAACCTCCATCTTCAGACGACTGTAACCGGTTGACTACATTCCCGGCAACAGTCTTTTCAATGTCTTGGTGTTGATCCCGTCCAATATTCCTGATTTTCTCAACGACCGCTTCCGCTTCCGCGTCTTCTTGGTCAGTATATGGCTGCCATATGACTTGGAATAAACAAATTTACCGCTCTTGGTCCGTTTGAACCGTTTGGCAGCGGCCCGATTGGTTTTAATTTTTGGCATTATGTCACTCCTTTTATCTGAATCTTATTTTCTAAAACTTACCGGCTGTTGGGTAAAGCCAACCGGCCGTCGACTCATCGACCGGTCGTCTTATCACTACAAAGACAAAAGCACTCACGGCTTCGGGGCCAGTATCATAAAGAGCTGGCGCCCCTCAAATTTTGGCGCAAATTCGATACTTGAAATATCTTCCGCTTCTTTGGCTATCCGTTCCAGCAACGCTTCCCCTTTTTCCGACAAGGATATTTCCCTTCCCCGGAAAAAGACACTGACCTTCACCTTGTCTTTTCTCTCCAGAAAACGCCGGATCGACCGGATCTTTGTTTCCAGATCGTGGGGATCGGTTTTCGGGCTGACCTTCACCTCTTTCAGATGAACGACCACTTGCTTTTTCTTGGCTTCCTGTTGCTTTTTGGCCTGTTCATACTTAAATCGCCCGTAATCCATAATCTTACAGACAGGCGGATCGACATTAGGAGAAACTTCCACCAGATCCAGTCCGGCCGCAACAGCTTCAGCCAGCGCTTTCTGTATGGATAAAATGCCCAACTGCTGCCCTTCCGCGTTGATAACCCGGACTTCCTTTGCCTTGATGTCTACATTGACGTTTATTCGTTGCTGTTTTGTTTTAGCTATGCCAGCCTCCTTATATTTCCAATTTCATCCTGTGAACGAGGGCATTTTTCTTCCCTCCCTGATCCACTGTATTACTTAAATTTTTTAATATAATGGATATACGGGAATAAAAGCAAGAAAAATATGATCCATATCCTTGATTTTAACCTTAAAAAGCATATCAGAATAATAATATCAACTTAACCCGGCCTCGTCCATTGGTTTTTCCTTGCCTTTTCAAAGACACGGGTTATATTTTACATAAATAATCATAACGCTGCCAGCGCTCCGAACCCCTCATCAGAAAGGAGTTTTGTTTGAACAACCAGTTTACAAAAAATATGGCCTTATGGCTTGTCATTATACTCATGATGGTCATGCTTTATAATATCTTTAATCAACAGCATTCAAGAGAAATACCGATTTCTTACACCGAGTTTCTTTCCCGTGTTGATAGCGACAGCATCACCAAAGTCGTGATCCAGGGCCGAAATCTTTTTGCCACCACCGTCACCGGCGAACAGTTCACGGTATATGTCCCGGAAGATGACGAGTTGATTAAAATATTGCGGAACAAGGAAATCGCCATTGAAGCCAAACCCCCCGCGGAAGCGCACTGGCTCATGTCGGCCCTGATTTCATGGCTGCCGATGATTCTGCTGATCGGCATCTGGATTTATTTCATGCGGCAGATGCAGGCCGGGGGTGGAAAAGCTCTGTCCTTCGGTAAAAGCCGGGCCCGGCTGCTCACCGACGAGGCCAACAAGGTTACCTTTAACGATGTGGCGGGAATCGACGAGGTAAAAGAAGAGGTAGGAGAAATAATTGAGTTTTTAAGAGATCCGCAAAAGTTTACCCGCCTTGGCGGCCGGATACCAAAAGGCGTCCTCCTGGTCGGCCCCCCCGGGACAGGGAAAACCCTTCTCGCCCGGGCGATCGCCGGCGAAGCGGGTGTGCCTTTCTTCAGCATCAGCGGGTCTGATTTTGTGGAAATGTTTGTTGGCGTCGGTGCCTCACGCGTCAGGGACCTTTTCGTCCAAGGGAAGAAAAATGCCCCCTGCATCATTTATATCGATGAAATCGACGCTGTCGGACGCCACCGGGGGGCGGGCCTGGGCGGCGGACATGATGAAAGAGAACAGACCCTGAACCAGTTGCTGGTGGAAATGGACGGCTTTGAATCTAACGAAGGCGTCATCCTGGTTTCCTCCACCAACCGCCCTGACGTGCTTGACCCGGCCCTCCTTCGTCCCGGTCGGTTTGACCGCCAGGTCGTCGTGCCGCTGCCGGACATTCAGGGACGTCAGGCCATTCTCTCCGTCTACATCAACAAAATCCCTGCGGCCCCCGATGTTAGCATTACCAACCTGGCCAAAGGGACACCCGGGTTCTCCGGGGCCGACCTGGAGAACCTGGTGAATGAAGCCGCCCTGTATGCCGCCAAGCGGAATCAGGAAAAAGTCTTTATGAAAGATTTTGAAGACGCCAAGGACAAGGTGTACATGGGGCTGGAAAGAAAATCAAAGGTCATCCGGGAGGAAGACAGGAAAATCACCGCCTACCATGAAAGCGGACACGCTCTGGTGGCACGAATGCTGCCGGATACGGACGCGGTCAACAAAATTACCATTATTCCCAGAGGGAGAGCGGGCGGCATAACCTGGTTTTTGCCTGAAGAACGAGACTTTAAATTCAAGGACCAGCTGGAAAATGATCTGGCCATTTCCTTCGGCGGAAGGGCTGCCGAGGAGATTGTTTTCAACCGCATCAGCACCGGCGCGGCAGCCGATATCAAGCAGGCGACTGAACTGGCCCAGAAAATGGTGCGCAACTGGGGGATGAGCGAGAATCTGGGGTTGCTGTCATATGCCAACAGCGACGAACAGATTTTTCTCGGCAGGGAAATTGTCCAGCACCGGGACTACTCGGAAGCGACTGCTCAGAAGATCGACGAGGAAATCGTCCTTCTCATTAAGAAAAGCTATGCCAAAGCCAAAGAAATTCTGAACAGCAGTATAGATATTCTCCATAAACTGTCGGATCTGCTCTTGGAAAAGGAAACGATTCTGGGGCCCGAACTGGATGACCTGATCCGAACCATGAGGCCCGGCATTCATCTTTCCGCCCCCGGTACCGACGCGCCCCCCGTCGCCGGGAACACGCCCGCCGTTGTCCCTGGAGCGCCGACCTCACCAGAAAAAACGGAAACACCCCCCGAATAAATCGCGCATGAAACCATACACACTTTCCTGGGGTAATCATTCCCTCGTGCTGGGCGGACGCACCCTGATTATGGGGGTGCTGAATATCACGCCCGACTCGTTTTCGGACGGCGGAAAATTTGAAAAATTCACCGACGCCATCGCCCACGCCCGGCAAATGATCGCCGACGGAGCCGACCTGATTGACATCGGCGGCGAATCAACCCGACCCTTCTCCGATCCGATACCGGCGGCCGAAGAAATCAATCGGACCGCCCCGATTATCAGGGAAATTGTCCGGGAAACAGACATCCCCATATCCATCGATACCACCAAGGCTGCCGTAGCGGAAGCCGCTCTGACGGCAGGGGCCTGCATCATTAATGATATCAGCGCGTTGCGCGGTGACCCCAAAATGGCCCCGCTGGCGGCAGATGCCGGCGTCCCCATCATCCTGATGCATATGCAGGGCACTCCCAAAATCATGCAGCAGTCGCCGTCCTATCAGGATGTTACCGGAGAGGTCATCAATTTCTTGCAATCGGCGTCAGGCATAGCAGAGAAGCAGGGGATATCATCTTCAAAAATTTTCGTAGACCCCGGCATCGGTTTTGGCAAAACCGCCGCGCATAATCTGACATTGATAAAAAATCTTTTCCGCTTTAGATCCCTCGGGCTACCGGTAGTGATCGGCACCTCCCGCAAAGCGTTTATCAGAAAGACCATCACCGGTCATCCCGAAAAAGATCTTCCTCCCGACATGCCCGCCGTAATAACGGGCACTCAAGCCACCATTGCCGCGGCCATACTGGGAGGAGCAAATATTGTCAGAGTACATGACGTGGCCGAGGCTGTGATTACGGCCAGGATAACGGATGCGATCAAAAATGCTCACGATTAATCAACTCCCATAACACCAAGGAGAAATTTGTGCTGCTTGTCATTGATATCGGCAATACCAATACCGTCATCGGACTGTTCAAGGGCGAAGAGCTGATCTGTGACTGGAGGATCCGTACCGAAAGAGAAGTCACGGCCGACGAACTCGGCGTCGTCATCTCTCACCTGTTTGCCGGCGCGGGCCAGCGCATGGACGCGGTCGACAAAACCGTCATCGCCTCGGTGGTGCCGCCGGTCGACCGGGCCTATGCCTCCTTCTGCGGGAAATATCTGACCACGGCTCCCCGCTGGATAGACGCGTCCACAGCCACCGGTATCACCATTTGTTACCACAACCCCTCGGAGATCGGGGCCGACCGGATCGTCAACGCCGTGGCGGCCTACCATAAATATAAATGCGACCTCATCGTGATTGACTTCGGAACCGCCATTACTTTTGATCTGATCTCGGCGGCAGGCGTCTACACCGGCGGCATCATCGCGCCCGGGATCGCCATCGCGGCTGACGCGCTTTTTCAGCGGGCTTCCAAACTGCCCCGGGTGGATCTATTAACGCCTCCGGAGTCCCTGATCGGCCGTAACACGGAAGGCAGTATCAAATCCGGAATTATTTACGGATTTGCCGGACTGGTAGACGGGGTGGTCAAACGAATAAAAACGCAGGAAAACAAAAACTGGAAGGTCATCGCCACCGGCGGCCTGTCGGCCCTGATCGCCGACATTTCCGAAACCATTGAATCCGTCGAGCCGAATCTGACCCTGGAAGGTTTGCGGATCATCGGCACATCCGCCTGACGAAACAGGTTCACTCCATACCCATTTCACGCTTCAGGCGCCCAATGGACTCCTTGAGCCGGGTCTCTTCTTCTTCGGACAAGTCGCCCTGATATAACCGCCGCTGCAGGTTCAGCAGCGTCATCTCTTCACGGTATTCTTTGCAGGTATAACGGGGCCGCAGGGGGTCTGACATGTCAACATTCGGCCGTTTCGGCATGGTTTTATACAATACCCAGAGACTTCTGTTCTTCCCTGTAAATTCGATAAAACTGCTCGTGATCCGCCAGGGCTCTCTTCAGTATTTTTTCAAAATGATTTATATCATTCAGATTGATAATCAGCTCAACGCTTTTTTCAAAAGCGGTCATGGCATCCATGGTTTTAAACCGCTTGGTCAGGAGCACCACAAAGGTCCCCCGGCGGGATTTCATTTTCAGTCTTTCCAGATAGATCAGCACACCGTTGGAATCGGGTGATCGCGAGGAAAAAGACTCATTGATAACAATCAGATGATAATTGTGATAACGCATTTTCTTCAGCGCATCCCGGGTGTCGTCGGTTTCGGAAATATGGTATTCCATAAAATCCAGAACCTGCTTTATCTTGCCCTTAATGGCGCTGTCAGACTCGCATATCAGAGCGGTTTCCCCCTCTTCCTCGATAAAATCAAAAGGTTTTTCCGAGGCGTTATACTGGCTCTCATCCGGCCTTTCGTCAAAGCCGAAGGCGGTACCGGCCCCCGCCCCGTTTCGGGATGAAAGTACGCCGGCCGGTTCATCTTCTGCCGGTCCGCTGACGGTAATTCTGTTTTTGCATTTGGGGCACTTCACCACCGCGCTTTTGCCCGGCGGCAGTTTATCGTCCGCGACCTTGAAGCTGACGCCACATTGTTCGCAACTGATATCCATTGGGCACTCACATCCTTTCGGTTTTATCCGTTATAAAACGGGCTCAGTCATGGTTTACTTTGTTTTCCCATACAGGTTATCCATTGTCAGCTGCTCCAGGTCCGTCGTCTTTTCTCCCCGGGCGCTTTTTACGGAATCAATCCCCCTGCCCACGACTCCCTTCCGGGACGCATACGTCCGGGCCGTTTCTTCGGTAATCAGTCCCTCGGCAAAAAGCTCCACGATATAATCATCAAATGTCGTCATACCGAAAGGCTTGCCCTGCGTGACCATGTCATAAAACATTTTCCCCTCGCTTTCGCCGTTCAGAATGGCATCTTTGACACGAAGGTTGGTGCCCATAATTTCAAAAGCCGCCACCCGGCCGCCGCCGATCTTGGGAAGAAGCCGCTGGCACACCGCCCACCGGAACGTTTCCGACAACCGGATCCGGATCTGATGTTCTTCATCGACATCAAACATACCGATAATACGGTTGATGGTGGAACCGGCGTCGACGGTATGCAGCGTCGTGAACACGAGGTGGCCGGTTTCGGCAGCCCTCAGGCCGATTTCGATGGATTCCTTATCACGCATTTCACCCACCAGGATCACTTTGGGCGCCTGCCGCAAGGCGGCCCGGAGTCCGTTGCTGAAGGTATCAAAATCCGTCCCCATCTCTCTCTGGTTGAAGGTGGCCTTCTTGTGAGGATGCTGATATTCCACCGGGTCTTCCAGGGTAATGACATGCACCGATTTTTTCAGGTTGATATCATCAAGAATGGCGGCCAGAGAGGTTGTCTTACCGGTTCCGGTAGCGCCGGTAAAAAAAATGATGCCGTTTTTTTCCTTGGCGATATCATAAAAAATTTTCGGCAGGTTCATGGCATCGATGGTAGGAATGGTTGATTCCAGGCGACGGAGAACAATGGAATACTGGCCTGACTGCTGAAAAACGTTCACCCTGAAGCGGGCCTTCCCGGGAAGCGAATAAGACAGGTCGCATGAACCGGAAGCCAGCAGCGACTCCGTCAGCCGGCGATCATTGTCAATCATGGCCAGCGCGAAAGTCTCCGTCTGAAACGGGGTCATGGGCTTGACGCCGTAACCGATGTCCACGTGGATCAGTTCCCCGGAGCTTTCCACTTGAAACGGCTTGCCTGACGTGAGGTTGATATCCGACACGTTATCATAGGCATCCAGCAGCCTGGTCAGAATATAATCGATTTCCGTTCTTTGCATATCCAACCATCCGTTACCGGTTCGACCGGTGGTTACGCCTCCGTAAAATCCGTCGGCGGGTTTTTCAGAAACGCCCGGAACTGCGCTTTGTCATTGGCTTTATTGTATGCCTCCTCGGCGCCAATCCAGCCTTTCTGATACAAGTTCATAATGGCATCATCCAGAAGCTGCATCCCGTATTTTTTCCCTGTCTGCATCATGGAGGGCAGTTGATGGGTTTTAGACTCTCTGATCAGGTTGCGCACCGCCGGCGTAGCGACCAGGATCTCCGGCGCCACACACCGCCCGACCTTGTCGACCCGTTTGAACAGCACCTGCGATACCACGGCCCGGATACCATCGGCCAGCGTCGACCGGATCTGTTCCTGCTGCTCATGCGGGAACATTTCTATAACACGGTCAACTGTCTTGGCCGCACTGGTCGTATGAACCGTCGCGAAGACCAGATGCCCGGTGGAAGCGGCTTCAATAGCCAGCGAAGTTGTTTCCAGGTCTCGCATTTCCCCGACCAGAATGATGTCCGGGTCTTCGCGAAGGGCCCCCCGCAACGCGGCGGAAAACGACTTGGTGTGAATCCCCACCTCCCGATGGCTGACCGTGCACATGCGGGGCTCATGCACAAATTCGATGGGGTCCTCAACGGTAATGATATTGTCTTTGCGGGTTCGATTGGCCTCATCGATGATGGCTGCCAGGGTGGTGGATTTCCCGCTGCCGGTCGGTCCGGTGACCAGGCAAAGGCCCCTCGGCAGGGAAGCCAGTTTGGAGATAACCTTGGGGAGTCCCAGCTGGTCGGTCGTCAAAATGGTGCTGGGGATTTCCCGGAAAACAGCGCCGACACCGCCGCGGTGCATATAAAAATTGACCCGGTACCTGGCCAGGCCTTTAATCTCGTAGCCGAAGTCCACATCGCCGGTCTCTTCAAACACCTTGGCTTTTTCTTCCGGGGTAATCTCATAAAGCATGCTGCGCAAGCCGTCCTCATCCAGGACATCATAATTTACCCGCTCAATATCCCCCCTGATTCTAAGCGCCGGCTTCAACCCGCTGACCAGATGCAGGTCCGAAGCCCCCTGTTCATGCATCAATTTAAAAAATGCGTCAATCTTCGCCATCTTTACCCTCCGGCCATTTTACAACCGTCATCCGTCCTCATTACGCTATGAATAAAACAACCCGTCCTCTATTTACCCCCGCAGCCGATCCGCCAGCATGAACAGGCTGTTCACGACAAACGACTGCAGAAAAACAATCCCGAGAATCACCACAACCGGAGAAAAATCAATCCCCCCGAACATTACCGGCAACCATGACCGTATCCGGTACAAAACCGGCTCGGTTATATTGCGGATAAAGCGGACAATGGGATTATAAGGATCCGGACTGACCCAGGAGAGAATCGCCTGGGCGATAATGATATACATGTACAGGGTCAGCACGATTTGCAGCACATTGGCCACCGCATCTAAAAAATTTGCCAGTATAAACATATAATTAATCCGATATTAAATAAATTCCCGTGGTTATGATGAAAATATTTTTTAATTTATCCCCACTGTAAAAAATAGTCAAGGCTTCAGTCAATATTTGAACCGGGTTAATTCGGGAGTATGAATTGATCGTCGATCTTCAGTCCAGGCCGGCCGCTCTCATCCGTGACCAGCGTCACGGTGCTGTCCTGACCTCCGGCAAGCGTCCTGTACCCGGCGCGCAAGGACGGGAAGTTCCATGTTTCCAGCGCCTCCTTCAACAACTCCAGCTTGCTTACAGCCGTTCCATCCTGGTCGGCTGATTTCAGGCAGGACGACAACATCCGATTGTAGAGTCGCCTGATTTCAGTGTGAATGCAATGCCGGGAAAGATCAAGCGGAATTCGTATCATTGCTGCCCGCCAACAGGTTGGATGCACGGGTAATCGGTCCCGCACGCCGCCGGACGTTCAATTTTTTCTACAGAAATACAATTACCAGACAAGAGAACGATGAATCCAGCCTTCATCCCCATCGACATGTCGAATATAGATCCAGTCCCCTTGTGTCTGCAGACATTTAAAGGGCACGCCCTTGTTGACCCGGAAGATAACAGGGGAATCCGTTCCCGGGGCTGACCGGACATTGGTGTTTTCGTTCTTGACGATAACCGTTGCGGTTTTATCCAGCAGGGATTGATGAAGCCAGCCGATATCGCCTTCAAAGTCCTGGACTTTATACCAATTGTCCTTTTTTTCCAATATGGTCACGGGGTAATACTGCTCCACCTGCCAGATAACGTCAAAATTTGTTCCCGGGCCGTTCCGTATATTGGCGGTCGGAGCGGAAACCGCCAGTCGCTCCCCGCCGGAAACAAGCGCCGGGAAACACGACAGGGCCAGGAGAAAAGCCAGGGTCACTCTGATTTTTCTTGACGTCATCGCCTTCTCTCTTTTGCAGTTTATACCTGATGAAAAATCATCTTGGGCAGTTCCAGGCAAGTCAATTTGTAACCATAAACCGCACCGGTATCTATACCGATCTTGTTGTCCTTGATCAGCACTTCCGAATATGGTGTATGTCCGAAAATCACCAGCTTTCCAAAGTCATAGCTGGAGTCGATAAAAGACTTTCGGATCCACAACAGATCTTCCGGTTTCTGCTTTTCGAAGGGCACGCCTTCCCGCAGGCCGGCATGGACAAAGATATAATCATCGGTTTCATAATAAAGCTGAAGCGAATTGAAAAAATCAAGATGGGATTGAGGGACCGAAACACTTCCGTTGCTGTCCGTATACCCTTTCAGGGTCTGTTCACCACCGTTAAAAAGGAAGGTAATCTCATCTTCTCCGGACAGATAATTAAAAAACATTTCTTCATGATTGCCTTTTAAAAAAACAATATTGCTGTGTTTTTTCTTCAGGTCCGTAAGATAATCCACAACCTGGAAGGACTTTTCTCCCCGATCGATATAATCGCCAAGGAAAACAAGGGTGTCTGTGTTATATCGGATGGGCAGCTTATCCATCAGCTCCTGAAGCTTCTGGAAACACCCGTGAATATCGCCGACAGCGAAAATTTTTCCCATGGTCGAATCAGCTTTTCATTAAAACTTTATCCTGTTTCATTTACGGTGGCCAGACAACATCTTTGTGGTGCCAATCATATTAATTCATATCTTTTTGAATCAAATAAATCAACCGGCAGTAAAAATCAGGCCCGTCTGATACACAATAAAAGCGGCGGACCAGGCGACGGAAGTTGAATAAACAATATTAAAAAGCGCCCACTTCGCCGCTCCCGTTTCCCGCATGATGACAAGCACCGTGGCCAGACAGGGGATGTACAGCAGGACAAAAACCATCATTGACAGGGCCGACAGCGGTGTCATCCCCGAACTCCGCAGGGCTTTTCCCAGAGCGGACTGATCGTGCCCCTCAACGGCATACAGCACCCCCATGGAACTGACGACAATTTCCTTGGCGACAAATCCGGTCAGCAGCGATACGCTGCCCCGCCAGTCAATCCCTAAAGGTTCAAAGAACGGCGCAATAGCCTTGCCGATTCTGCCCATATACACCTTCTCCGTACGCTCTTTTTCCCTGGCGCGGATGATATTCTTCACGGCCTCATCGCGTTCCGAGGCGAGGCGTCGCATCAGCGCCTGGTCCTCGATTTTGTCCATTTTGAGCTGATAGGCATTCTGGACATCAACCAGTTCCTTGGCATAATCCTTTGAAAAGGAAATATCGCGGGGAAAGACAGATAACCCCCAGACGATAATGGAACCGATCAGAATCACGCCGCCCATTTTTTTTAAAAACTGCCGGGCCCGGTCCCACATGTGGATTAGCAACCCCTTGATCATGGGCGCGCGGTAGGGGGGCAGTTCCATGACAAAAGGCGCGTCTTCACCCCGCAACAGGAGGGACCTGAAAATTCGTCCGCTGATCATAGCGATGACGATACCGGAAAGATAAATCAGAAAGATGACCGTTCCGGCAGCGTTCGGGAAAAAAGTGCCCGCCAGCACAATATAAACCGGAAGCCTCGCGGAACAGGACATGAATGGGGTAATCAATATTGTCAGGATTCGATCCTTTCGGTTTCCCAGGGTGCGTGTCGCCATAACGGCCGGAACGCTGCAGCCGAATCCCATCAGCATGGGGATGAATGATTTTCCATGCAGACCGATAAGGTGCATGATCCTGTCCATCAGAAAAGCGGCCCTGGCCATATAGCCGGTATCTTCGAGAAGGGCGATACAGAAAAACAGGATAAGAATATTCGGCAGGAAAACGGCAACGCTGCCGACGCCGGCAAGAACGCCATCCCTGATGAAATCCTTGAACAGGCCGTCGGAAAGCATGCGGTCCGCGGCAAAAAACAGCAGAGCAAACCCTTTTTCAATCGCCTCCATGGGGTAGGCCCCGACGGAAAAGGTCAGCTGGAACATGAGCCAGATGAAAAAAATAAAAATCGGAAATCCGAAAAATTTGTTGGTCAGAACAAGATCAATGTTGCGGGACAGATCGACACGATTCTTCTTGGTAATCGTCACCACTTCCTTGACGAATCCGGCAATGAACCCATACCGCTCATCGGTCATGATGATTTCCAGATCGTCATCAAACAGATCCGCCAGGCGGCCGCGATGGACATCGGCTTTTTTCAGGAGTTCTTTTCCGGCGGCTCCGGCTTCGCTGCTGACCCGCCGGCTGACGATCTCGTCGCGTTCGAGAAGTTTGATGGCGATCCAGCGGCTGTTATAAAACAGACCGCCTTGAGCGTCGATCATGGACTGGAGATCGGCAATGGCCGCTTCGATGTCCCGGTTGTAACGAACTCTTCTTTCCGGTTGAACCGGTTTCCCCTCTTCTGCCAGTCGGACGGCCTTTTCCAGAAGGGCGGTAACGCCTTCCCCCTTGTTTCCGACCGTATAAACAATCTCCACATCCAGCAGTTCCGACAGTTTGGCGGCATCGATGCGGACCCCCTTGGAAGCAGCCAGATCCGCCATATTCAAAACAAACAATACCTTGCAGTCCAGTTCCCGGATCTGGGTGGCCAGATACAGGTTCCGTTCTATGTTAGAGGCGTCGATAATATTGACGACCACGTCCGGCGATTCGTCGATAATAAAATTTCTGGCGATGATTTCTTCCATCGAAAAAGGGGTCAGGCTGTAAGTGCCGGGCAGGTCCACCACATGGATCTCATACGTGCCATGGGTGATGACACCCTCTTTTTTCTCGACGGTTACCCCGGCCCAGTTGCCGACCTTCTGCCGCGTACCGGTCAGGGCATTGAAGATGGTTGTTTTACCGGCATTGGGATTTCCGGTAAGCGCGATTGTAATATGTTTTTTTTCCATGAGAAAACGTTTCAGTGGATATCGGTCAGCGCCTCAACCGTTATCAGAGCGGCCTCTTCCACCCGCAGAGAAATGGCATATCCTTTGACCAGCAGTTCCATGGGGTCTTTCAGGGGGGCATATTTTTCCACGTAAATTGGCGTGTTCTTTACCAGCCCCATTTCAAGCAACCTTTTCCGGAAAGCGCCTTTGCCACCCACCCGGATAATGACTGCCGACTGCCCTTCTTTCATTTCACTCAAGCGCATGAACGCCTCTTTCAAATTCATGTAAAATATAAGAACAACCTTATACAATTATCAATCTTGTCGACCAATGACAAGAGAATAAACTTGAATTAAAAGCAGGGTAACCAGTTGAAAGGAAAACAGGATAAAAAGCGCGCGCCTGCGCATGCCGGGTAACGGGCCCGTCGGGTTTATTTACCGGTAGGCCTGACCTGAATCTTTTTCGCCAGGCCTCTGCCGATGGCATATCGCTTGTTCCCGGTCGCCACAACCAGCTGACCGGTAGGATCACTGGTAATCACATCCAGAACGTCACCCGCTCTTAATCCCATGGACATCAAGCGCATGCGGGCGCTGGAACCGCCGGAAAAATCCTGGATCGTGACTTTTTCCCCCGGTTTGGCCCGGACCAGCGGGACAACCATATCCCGTGTATTCAAGCACTCAGCGCAAATGCCGTATATTTCCATCCGGTGCTGGAGCATATGAAACCCCTGGGTCGCGGCCACATCCTCCTGAATCTTTTCCAGTTGATCATCCCGGAACTCCAGGATCTTGCCGCATTTCATGCAGATCATGTGGTCATGATGATCCTCCAGATGCCAGGGTTCATAACGGACGATTCCGTCATCAAACCGATGCCTGCGGGCAAACCCGTAGCGGCATAACATTTTGAGGGTGTCCCGGATAAAGGCGCTGTCAAAGGGGCTTCCCTTTTCCGTAACAATCTTATTTAATTCGGTAACGGTAACATGTCGGTTGGCCTGAAGGAAAGCCTCAAGTATGGACAGCCGGGCATCAAAATCCTTGAGTTCGTCCTGGCTAAATAGCTTTTTAAACTGTTTCTTCTCCCGTTCGTGCAGTTTCTTCATTCGACAATAATTCCCGCCGTTTCATTAAAGAACCCGCGAAGGCGCCTGGTCAAGTTTTTGCCCGATGCCGCTACAATTCCGCTTGTTCAATTGATTGTTGTCTGATAATAAAAATAAGTTATTTAATGACAGACCGTCAAGCGAAAGTATTATCATGACAGAAATGAATCGGCGGATCGGTTTTATCGGCGGCGGCAATATGGCCGAAGCAATTGCGGGAGCACTTATCCGCACCGGTTGTTGTCCGCCGTCCCGGATAATGGCCAGCGACGTCAGCCCGGATCGCCGTGAATATCTGCAGCGAACATATGGCATCCATACCGTTCCGGATAACACCGACGTATTTCTGTGTGTCGATGTGGTGATTCTGGCAGTCAAGCCTCAGATCATGGACAGCGTCTTATCACAACTATCTGATGTCATTGCTGAAAAGAATCCGCCTGGTTTCAGAAAACTGATTATATCCGTGGCCGCCGGCTTCCCCATTCAAAAGATGGAAAGCCGGTTGTACTCCCGTATAGACCCAGACACGGCGGCCCGCCTTCCCATTGCCAGGGTAATGCCGAACACGCCGGCCCTGGTGATGGCCGGAATGAGCGGCATCAGCTACAATCGTCACATCATGCCGGAAGACAAGGCCATGGCCATGGCGATTCTGGGGGTAACCGGAAGCGTCCTGGAATTTGAGGAGCAGGCCCTGAACGCGGTTACGGCCGTATCCGGATCCGGCCCCGCCTATGTGTTCTATCTGATCGAAGCCATGATCGAAGCCGGTGTGTCCCTGGGCCTTTCTGAAACCGACTCATCGGCGCTGACCCTGCAGACGGTAAAAGGCGCCGTGAAACTTCTGGACGAAAGGAAGGAACCTCCCCGGGATTTGAGACGCAAAGTCACTTCGCCCGGCGGCACCACCGAGGCGGCCATAACCGTCATGGAACAGGCAAGCATAAAAGATAACATTATCAAAGCGCTGACGGCGGCCTGCCGTCGGGCGAATGAACTTAGCGGTTAACCGGAACACCTGGGAAGCTTGTCCCGGCCCAATGGAGAAAGGATATTTCTTATTGTTTGAGAACACGGTTACCATTTCAGCGGCTTTCGGCGCCGGACTGCTGTCTTTTCTGACGCCCTGCGTATTCCCCCTCATACCGGTTTATTTCACCTTGATTACCGGCCTGTCCCTGGAGGACCTGACTACCGAGACCCGGGCCGAACTCCGTTTAAAGGTCTTTATTTCCACCGTTGCCTTTGTGCTGGGTTTTTCTACCATATTTGTTGTGCTGGGAGGGCTGGCTTCGTTTCTCGGCGGCCATATCATCAAATATCGCCAGACGCTTCAAATCACGGGTGGTGTCCTGATTATTGTTCTCGGCGTACATCTGATCGGCATTATTCGTATCCCCTGGCTGGAAACGGACAAGCGATTCCGGATGAAGCAGCAAAAGATGCATTTCGTGGAAGCGATCATCGGGGCGTTTGTCGCGGGGATGGCTTTCTCCGCTGGCTGGACGCCCTGCATCGGTCCCATCCTGGGATCAATTCTGATTATCGCCGGCAACCAGCAGACCGTCGGTCAGGGTGTTTTGCTGCTGACCTTTTTTTCCGCCGGTCTGGCCCTGCCCTTTCTGCTCCTGTCTGTTTTTATCGACTTTCTGCTGGAAGTTATAAAAAAAGGACGCCGTTTAATCCGATATATCAACCCGGCGGCTGGCGCGCTGCTGATTGCCGTGGGGGTACTGCTGCTCATCGGCATTTAACCAACCATATCGATCGGGAAGAAACATGAAAAATTCAACCGCACGCTTTTTTCTGTGGGCCGTACTGATGGGAATCGTGTCCTGCTGCTTCAGTTCATCGGTTTTGTTCGCGGCTGATGCCAATGCCCAGGGCAAACCGGAAATCGCCTGGCATGATTATGAGGAAGGATTGTCTCTGGCCAAGTCCAGCGGGAAAAAACTCTACCTTCATTTCTATACCACCCGCTGCCACTATTGTAAGGTCATGCAGTCGGAAACATTTACCGACAACCAGGTCATCGCCATGCTGAACGAAAATTTCATCCCCATTAAAGTGGATCTTGGTGCCCGGCCATCACTGGGATCCGTTTACCCCTCCCCGGGAGTGCCCATGTCATGGTTTCTGGAAAGCAATGGCGACAAAATCGGCTCCAGGGCCGGGTATCTGCCGCCGGACCAGTTCATGGAAATGCTGCAATTTATCATTGCTGAAAAATACAAGCAGTAACAGGCCGAAGCATGAACATTGACAGGGCCGCCATTGAAAAAGCCATCCTGGCCGCGGGTGGTCCCGGGCCACCGGACTGGGCTCATCGCCAGGCCAGCGTTTCGCTGTTGTTTTTCGATAAACCGCCGACCCATTTTCTGGCGATTCTGAAGGCCGATCGCAATGGATATGTGTGGCGGAACCAGGTCGCCCTGCCCGGCGGGCGCATTGATGAAAAAGACCCCAGTTCCCTGCACGCGGCCATGCGGGAGTTGAGAGAAGAACTGGACATCGCGGCGGACAATGTCGACTATTTAGGGTCCCTGGGGCACTTTCAGACCCTGCAGGATACGGTGATTGAAGTCTTTGTGGGAATATGGAATCAGCGGGATACCATTCATTTCGACACCCGGGAAATCGCCCGGGTAATTCAAGTCCCCCTTGAATCGGTTATCCGTACCCATTTTGAAAAGCGGTTGAATGGCCGGCTGCCGGGCATGGAGGAACTGCTTTACCCGGTCGATGACCTGGTCATCTGGGGGGTTACCGCCAAAATTCTGCACCATTTTATTGAGCGGCTCTGTACTGAAAACGAATCGTCATTGTTGTCGGGAACAGCCTGATCCGGATTACTCTCTTTCCCGAAGCTCAATTATTATTCTCTGGAGCAGGCGGAAAACGCTGGGTCCCATCAGGACAAGGCTCATCCCCAGCAGCAGTTTCGGTACCCAGATATACGGACCGTATCCGGGGACGTTTAACGCCACCTGGATCCCGGATATGGAGAAAATCGCCGTGCCTGCCGAAAACAGGGTCAGGCCGATATAGACCATGTTGGTGTCATGCCACGCCAGGATCCGCTTCCTCTTCAGCACCAGACCGCTTGGTCTTATTGTCAGTTTCTTCCCCGGCATCTCTTAACCCCTGTTTTGGCCCGATCAGGACAAATTTTTTACCATAGCGGTTTCATCACAGTCGGGAAACTTCACGCAGGTAATGCAGTCCGACCAGATTTTGATGGGTAGTTCGGATTTATCAATTACCGAAAACCCGAAAGAAGCGAAAAAATCGACTTTGTAAGTCAGCACAAACACTTTTTTAATATCAAAGGAACGGGCTTCAGCCAGAGCGTTTTCGACCAGTTGCTTCCCGTACCCCCTGCCCCAGCAGTCGGGACGTATCGCCAGAGAGCGGATTTCCGCCAGGTCTTTCCAGCAGACCGCCAGGGCGCAGCAGCCCACGACCTCCTGTGTCCCCCCGTTCACGTAAACTGAAAAATTCCGGATATTATCGTACAGCTTCGACAGCGGACGGGACAGCAGATATCCTTTTTCGGCAAATTTGTTCAGCAAATGATAAATGATTTCGATATCGTTGACAGCCGCTTTTCTGATCATGACCGCCTGGCTTTCTCCAGTATTTCCATGATGGTTCCCTATTCAATATTATCCGCAGGCGGCTCTTTTTTAATCAAAGCAGACACGCCCGCACCGACCGGAAGCCTTTCGCCGGTATCAGGATCAAACCAGACCCGGGTTAATCCTTCCGGCGTTTCAAAAACCTCGCACCCGGTCAGGGCCACCGCTTCCGTCATAAAGGATTTCCATATGGGCAGGGCCGCCATGGCCCCGGTTTCATCTCGACCCAATGTAAGGTAATTATCGGTTCCTGTCCACACTCCGGTGGCGATATTTTTTGAATAGCCGATAAAAAGCGCGTCCTTGCAACTGTCCGTAGTGCCGGTCTTGCCCGCCAGCGGGCAGGGGATGTCTCGGGCCGACCGGCCGGTGCCTTCCTGAATAACGGCCTGCAGCATATCCGTCATTATGGCCGCGTCCTCCGCCGGCATTACTCTTTCTGAAACCGGTTTGGCCTGCCACAGAAGCCTTCCTTTACTGTCGACAATGCGGTTGACGCCATAGGGTTTGATCAGGCTGCCCATCCGGGGGAAGACCGCATAAGCGCTGGTCATTTCCAGCAGGGTGATCTCCGAGGCGCCCAGCGCCAGGGACAGATAAGGCGCCAGGGGGGAGGAGATGCCCATCTTGGCGGCAAAATCGACAACCGGAGCCGGTCCCAGACGGTTCATGACCCGGGCGGCGGGAATGTTCTGCGAGTGAACCAGGGCCTCGCGCAGGGTCACTTCACCGGAATACTTTTTTGAAAAGTTTTCGGGTTTCCAGAACAGGTCCTTGGTCGCGCCGGGAAACACCGCCGGGGTGTTCAGAATAGGGGTCAGCGGCGTAAAGCCGTGTCCGACGGCATAGGCGTAAAGAATCGGCTTGAATGATGATCCGGGTTGACGTCTGGCCATGGTGGCCCGGTTAAACGGTGACTCCTGGAAATTCTTTCCCCCCACCATGGCGAGAACCCCCCCGGTTTTCACATCCAGCGCGACCAGTGCCCCCTGGGGAGTCCCGGGCAGCTGCTTTTTGCTCATCCGTTCTCCCAGGGTCGCCAGCCCCTGGCTGACCGCGTTTTCCGCGGCCTGCTGCAATGAACCTGACAGGGTGGTGTAGACGGAAAGCCGGCCCCGGTATAACGGTCCTGCCCCCACGATGTCTTCCAGGAAAGATTTGATATGCTCAATAAAATACGGTGCCCCGGTTGTGCTCCGGGAGGAAGCCTGGGTAACCAGCGGTTCACGGCTGTAGCTTTCGTACTCTTGACGGCTGATGATGTTATAACGCAGCATTTGACGCAAAACCGTGTTTCGCCGGGCAATGGCCAGATCTTTGTTGGCCAGGGGGGAATACCGGGACGGCATTTTAGGCATACCCGCGATCAGGGCGCACTCGGCGACCGTCAGCTGGTCGGGGGGTTTGTTGAAGAACTTCTCCGCCGCCGCTTTCACGCCGTAGGCGCCGCTGCCCAGGTACACCTGGTTCAGATACAGTTCCAGTATTTGCTCTTTGGTGTAACGGCGCTCCAGCTGAAAAGCCAGAATGACCTCTTTGATCTTGCGCTGAATATCTTTCTTGTGGGTCAGGAACAGCGTTTTGGCCAGCTGCTGAGTAATGGTGCTGCCGCCTTCGACAAATTCTCCGACGCGAAGGTCTCTTATACCGGCCCGGAAAATCCCTTTAAGGTCAATACCGCTGTGGGAAAAAAAACGATGGTCTTCAGTGGCCAGCAGAGCGGCAATAAGCATCGGCGGTATCTGTTCATAAGGTATCGGATCCCTTTTTTCAATATACAGTTCCGCCAGAAGGGTGTTGTCGGCGGCGTAAACCCTTGTCACGCCGGAGGGGTTAAAGTCCTCCAGAGCGCGAATCTGGGGCAGGTCGTGAGCCAGAGAAAAGTATATTCCGGCGGCGGTTCCCATAAACGCCGCCGGAATCAAAAACCACAGAACGGAAACCCGTTTCTTTCTTGCCTGCTGACGCGCTTTTCCCATAATGTCCTTGACTCAAATAATTTATTGAATATAGGGTAACGATAACGCAAAAACAACAGGAGAATTTCCGATGAGCAGCCACCACGATCACGATCACCATGGCCATCACGACCATGACCATAACCCCGCCCACGCCCACCATCATCATGATCATCCTGATCACGATCATCATGGGCATCATGATCATGAGCACGGCAGCCCGGCGCTTTCTTTTGAGGAAAAGCTGATCCGGATGTTTGAACACTGGGTTAAACACAACGAAAGCCACGCCCAGACCTATGCCGACTGGCGGGAGAAAGCAACGGCCAACGGAAAGGACGGCGTTGCCGTCCTGCTGGATGAAATTGCGAGGTTGAGCGACCGGCTCACGGAAAAGCTGAAAGAAGGCCTGACTAAGGCCAAAGCAGGATAATGCCGTTCACCGGCCCTGAAACTTCTCGAAAATCCGGGCGTTTTGCAGGGTATCGACGATTTCTTCGGGTGCCGGTCGTTTGTCCGGCGGCAGATTGACTTGCCTGTCCAGATAGGCCGAATAAGCCGCCATGGCCATTTCCGCGTCCCGGGTATCGAAGCAGCGGACGCTCTGGATCATCTCGATGTTCATCCCGCGGCCAGGCGTCGTGTCCAGACCGCACAGGACCGCTTGTTTGATGGCGGCCACGGCCACGGGCGGGCGTCTGCTCATGGCATCCGCGAAAGCCTGCACCTTGTCCGGGAAATCTTCCTTCCCGAAGCAATCGGTTATCAGGCCTATGGTTTTTGCCTCTTCCGGGGTGAGTTGTTTTCCCGTCAGCATCATTTCCAGGGCCTTGGCCCGGCCGACCAGCCGGGGCAAACGCTGAGTTCCCCCGCCGCCGGGAATAATGCCGATCAGGCTTTCGGGCTGGCCGATGGTAAAGCCCCGGCCGGCGATCATGAAACGGAAGTCAAAACACATGGACAGTTCAGTACCGCCCCCGTTGCAGGGGCCGTTGACGGCCGCGATGGTCACCTTGTTCAGCCGCTCGATGGCGTGATAGGTCCGCATCATCTGCATCCACAGGAACATGACCGAAGCGTATCCGCGGAGCAGTCTGGCCTGCCGCAGCTGCCAGCGCTCATACCACCGGGACCGGTCCATCAGCCAGGCGTTACCGTCCAGATAAAGCTTCACCAACAGGCGGGTCAACCGGAAGCGCACCGCCACATTCAGCAGCATCCGCCGGTTATCGGGAATGATCTGCCGCAGTTCCGGAATAGAAAAGTGCATGATATAAGTGTCATCAATGCCACCGGTGAGCACAAAGACGCGGATGGTATCGTCCTTTTCAACGTTGCGGACCAAGTCGAACAGTTCCGCAAGGATGTCGGCCGTAAGAAAATTCAAGGGCGGGTTGACGATCTCCGCCCAGAGGGTCTCATTTTCCTGACGCGTTTTAAGATATTTGAATTGCATTTTTTTAGTCCACCCATATCTTCTCTTCCGGATTGTCGATCACCTCGCCGATCCGGGCCGCGGCGCCGACGCCGGCCTGCTTCAGGGCCGATACCAGCTCCTCCGCCTGTTTTCCGCTGACACTGATCAGCAGGCCGCCGGAGGTCTGGGGATCCACCAGCACGTCCTGGAGGGAAAGCGGCACGGTTTTACAGAAATTCATCATGGGCGCGCGGAATTCCCGGTTCCGGTGCGCGCCCGCCGGTATCAGCCCCATGGCGGCGAATTCCAGGGCCTCGGAGATGACGGGCACGCCGGCGGCCTTGATCCGGAAGCTTTTGCCGGAGCCGCAGACCATCTCGGCCGCATGACCGAGCAGGCCAAAGCCGCTGATATCGGTGCAGGCGGCCACGTCAAACCGGGACATGGTTAGCGCCGCCGCCCGGTTGAGTTCGGCCATCTGGCGGCAGACGCGTTCGACCAGTTCGGCCGGCGCCAGCCCCCCCTTGATGGCGGTATTGATGATACCGGTACCCAGTGCCTTGGTCAGGATCAATTGATCGCCCGCCCGCAGGTTTTTCTTGGTCAGCACCCGCGACGGATGGATAAAGCCCGTGACCGACAGACCGTACTTTAACTCTTTGTCTTCGATGCTGTGTCCGCCGATCAGCACCGCTCCGGCTTCCTTGAGTTTGTCGATCCCACCCTGGATGATCTGCCGCAGAACCGCCATGTCCATATCCATGGCCGGAAAAGCCACCAGATTCATGGCTGTCTTGGGAATCCCTCCCATGGCGTAGACATCGCTCAGGGCGTTGGCGGCGGCGATCTGACCGAACCAGTAGGGATCGTCCACCACGGGCGTGAAAAAATCCACGGTCTGGATCAGGGCCAGGTCATCGGAAATCCGGTACACCCCGGCATCATCGGCGCGTTCCAGCCCCACCAGGACGTTTTCGTCGCTCGGAAAGATCAATCCGCAGAGTGCCCGGTCCAGGTCCCCCGGACCCAGTTTGGACGCTCAGCCGGCTCCCGTCACCGTCGCGGTCAGACGAATATATTTTGCTTCACCCATGGCATTGGTCCTTGTCAAAGCCCCTTTTTGGGGTTGTATCTTGGATGCCGGAAGAAGGTCAAGAAGAACGCTGACAATGTGTATTTTTTGTTGTAAATTTTTTATTTAACGATAATAATTAAAATAATATAAAACGGTCCAAAAGCACAACGTTATGAGCATTTCTCCGACAGCCTTCTTGGCGGCCATCGCCCTCTCTTTCCTTCTGGCTTCTGCCATCGCTTTTGTTCTGGGTAAGCAATTCCTGAAAAAAACGAACAACACCAATCAGGCGGAAACGTCGCGACTGCGGGAGGAGGCGGACAAATATCGCCTGCTGGCTGAAAACATCAATGAGGTCATCTTCATTCTCGACCTTGAAACCCTGCGGTTTAATTTTGTCAGCCCGTCCGTGGCTCGCGCTTATGGCTACACTCCCGGGGAAGCGACCGAGATGTCTCTTGACCGGCTGATGCCGCCTTCATCCTATCATATCGTCGTTAATACAATCTCCCGTGAGCTGGAGAGAGACGGCTTGCCCGACGTTGACCCCAACCGCTCCATCACCCTGGAAACCGAGCAGTTTCGCAAAGACGGCTCGACGTTCTGGGTGGAAACCACCGTCAGGCCACTGCGCGATAACACCGGTCGCCCCACCATGGTTATCGGGGTAAGCCGGGATATCACGGATCGCAAGAAAGCGGAAGCGGCACTGAATGAAAGCGAGGAGCCCTACCGGATACTGGCCGAAAACATCAATGAGGTCCTCTATATTGTCGATATCGCTTCCCTGCGATACACGTATATCAGCCCTTCGGTCATCCGCACCCACGGGTTCACGCCGGAAGAAATACTCGAACTTACCATAGACAGAATTCTAACCCCTCCGACGCTTGATAAGTCTCTGAAAATACTGGAACAGGAACTGGAGCGAGAAGCGCAGCAGTCCGAAGTGGACCACAACCGCCATCTCACCCTGGAAATGGAGCAGTACCGCAAGGACGGCTCCGTCATTCAGGTGGAAACCTCGGTTAAATTTCTGAGGGATGAAACCGGACGGCCGGTCTCCATCGTCGGCGTGGCCCGGGACATTACGGAAAAAAGAAAAGCGGAACTCGCTTTACAGGAAAACGAAAAACGATATCGCCTCCTGGCGGATAATATCGGCGAAGTGCTTTTTATTCTCGACATTCAACAACTCCGATACCAGTACGTCAGTCCTTCCATCACCCGCATGTATGGCTACTCGCCGGAGGAAGCGATCTGTCTGACCCTGGACCGGCATATAACCCCGGCATCTCTTGAACTGACCCTCAAGGTCCTGGCGCAGGAACTGGAAAAAGACGGGCAGCCCGGCGTGGATCCAAACCGGTATATATCACTGGAAACGGAGCAGTATCGCAAGGACGGATCCACCATCTGGGTGGAAACCACCGTCAAGCCCATGCGGGATGAGGGCGGAAATATTGTCACCGCTGTCGGAGTGGCCCGGGACATCACGGAACGCAAAAAGGCCGAAGCCGCCCTGCGCGAAAGCGAAAAAAAATACCGCATGCTGGCGGAGAACATCAACGAAGTGATTTTCGTTATTGACCTGGCCACGTTCCGTCATACCTACGCCAGCCCCTCGGTTAAAAACATGTTCGGATACACGCCGGAAGAGATGCTGGCTTTGCCCATTGAAAAACTGCTGACACCGGATTCTATTGAACGAACCGCGAAAAACATGCTGGAGAAAATCGCCTGGGACGTTGCAACGGACGTTGACGCCGACAAACCTATCTCCCTTGAATTGCAAGTTTATTGCAAAAACGGATCAACCGTCTGGGTGGAAACCAGCGCCAGGGCTATCCGTGATGAATCGGGCAAACCAGTGGCCACGGTGGGGGTTACCCGGGATATCACCGAAAGAAAAAAGGCCGAAGCCGCCCTCCGCGAAAGCGAACAGCGCTATCGCATGCTGGCCGAAAACATCAGCGAGGTGATCTACCTCCTTGACATTGAGACACTCCACTACACCTACGCCACCCCTTCGGTGCAACAGATACACGGGTACACGCACGACGAGTTTCTGCAGCTTCCCCTGGACAAAGTGATGACGAGGGGAACTTTAGAAAAAGTCGCGGCGCTCATCCGTGATGAACTGGAAAGAGACGGCCTCCCCGGCGTTGATCCGAACCGTTTCGTCAGCCTGGAACTGGAAGTTTACCGGAAAGACGGCTCGACCCTGTGGATGGAAAACTCCTCCCGATTTATCAGGAACGATGAAGGAAAACCCGTTTCCATTCTGGGCCTGGCCAAAGATATTTCAGAACGGAAAAACACGGAAAAGGCCCTGCGGGAAAGCGAAGAGCGCTATCGTCTGCTGGCCGAAAACATCAGCGAAGTCATCTTCCTGTTTGACCCGATGGCGTTTCGTTTTCTTTTTGTCACACCCTCCATTTTCCCCATGTATGGATATACCCAGGAAGAATTTGTCAAAGCCCCCCTTGAAAAACTGGTTACCCCGCCATCACTGGAAATCATTTTAAAGGCAGTGGAATCGGAGTTGGCCAGAGGCAAAGAACCCGAAAACGGCACTCTTAAATACATCACCCTTGAACTGGAGGGCTGCCGCAAGGACGGATCAACTTTATGGCTGGAAACCGTCGGTCGTATTTTTTTCGATAAGGACGACAATCCCCTGTATCTTCTTGGCGTAACCAGGGATATCACCCAGCGGAAAGCAACCGAAGAGGCCCTGACCCAGGCCAAGGAAGCGGCCGAAGCGGCCAACCGGGCCAAGAGTGAATTTCTGGCCAACATGAGCCATGAGATCCGCACGCCCATGAACGGCGTTATCGGCATGACCGAACTGCTGCTGGAAACACCGCTGTCAGCCGAGCAGTTTGAATATGTCGAGAGCCTGAAGATCAGCGCTGATGCGCTGCTGGCCATCATCAATGACGTGCTGGACTTCTCTAAGATCGAAGCCGGCATGCTGACGCTTGAAATCATTGACTTTGACCTGGAAAAATTATGCCGGGAATTGCGGGATGCGATTCTTCCCAGGGCAAAATACAAGCAGATTGTTTTCGATACCGTAATCGAAGAAGATGTTCCGACGCTGTTGCGGGGAGACCCGGTCCGACTGCGCCAGATCCTTATCAACCTCTGCGACAACGCCGTCAAATTCACCAAAGCCGGATCCGTCACGGTCAGGATTTCATCCGTGACCATGTCCGCCTCGACCGTTACGCTGATGCTGGCGGTAGCGGATACCGGTATCGGCATCCCGGCGGAACAGCACCAGAAAATTTTTGACTCCTTTACCCAGGTGGATGCCTCTACCACCCGGCGTTATGGCGGTACCGGTCTGGGACTCGCCATCACCAAACGGCTGGTCGCCCTTTTGGGCGGTGAAATCGGCCTTTCCAGCGAGTTGGGAAAAGGGAGCACCTTCTGGTTTGTCATGCCGTTTGAAAAGCAGATCCGGCAACCGCCGGTACGCGAAAACGTTTCTGTACCGGGGAACATTCCCGACCGGCGGAGCCCGCTGAACATCCTGATCGTCGAGGACAACCCCATCAGCCTGAAGGTCATCGCCCAGATGGTAGAAAAGCTGGGGCACTCCTTTTCCATCGCTTTAAACGGCGCCGAAGCCGTGGAGGCGTTTAACGGACAGGAATTCGATCTGGTGCTCATGGACATCCAGATGCCGGTCATGGACGGCATTACGGCCACCAGACGGATTCACGCCATGCAGCGGGAGAGTGGCCGTCGGGTCCCGGTGATCGCTCTGACCGCCAACGCCATGGTCGGAGACCGGGAGCGGATTTTAGGCCAGGGACTGGATGACTATGTCGCCAAGCCGCTGAAACTGGACACCCTGAAGGCGGTTATCCAGCGAAATACACTCTAACCCACGCCTTTTTTACGCCAGCCATTCGACGGCGGGATTTTTCCGAAAAGCGGTAAAGGCGTGAGTATAGGCGGGATACCCCATTACCAGGCAAACATGAATCCGCCGGTCGGCCGGGATCTTCAGCAGCCGACGAAGCCTGCGGCTGCGCTTGAGCATCAGCACCAGAAACCCGATGTAACAGGTTCCCAGCCCCAGGGAATGGGCGTAATTCATCATGTTGGTCCCGGCGATATTGCAGTTGTCCGGTCCGAAGGCCGCCCCCTTGGGCGTACTGATCAGGATCAGGACCGGCGCGTTGTGCAGGATATAGTCCCGGCCGGCCCGGGACTGGACCTGATAATATTCCATGGCGCGCAGGTACCGATTGACGGTGCGGGCGACTCCGGTATCCTTAAAAACCGTCAGCAGAAGTTTGCCGACGGCGGAATCAGACAGTTTCCACAGGCGCAGGCCGAATCCGAAAACATAAGCCGCGACCTTCGCCATCACCTTCCGGTCGGTCACGATCGTATAGGCCACGTTCTGGGTGTTGCTGGCCGTGGGCGAAAAACGGGCCAGATCGATGACCTTTTCGATGGTTTCCCGATCCACCGGCTGGTCCTTGAACCGCCGGATACTGCGGCGGGAGGTCACGATTTCGGCATAGACCTCCGGATCGAGCCGCTTGCGGTTTACCCGCCGGACCCGGGCTTCGTCCAGAAGCGAATGGCGAACAGCCCCGGCCGGGCAGACCGCCAGGCAATGGCCGCAGGCGTTGCACATCTGGGGAAAGACCGGTTGCGGTTCGCCATTCACTTCCCGCCAGACGCCGGCCACGCACTCCTGTACGCACAGCATGCACCCGGTGCACCGGTCGGCTGTTTTCCGGATAGTAATCATTTTATTCCGTTCCCGCCGGCGTTCAGATACCGGTCAAAAATCTTCGTCTTGTAAATAAGCCCGGACACCCGCAGGTAGGTTTCCGGAAAAAGCCGCTTCATCAGCCAGATGGCTTTGCCGTCCAGCTGACAGATGGCGTAGAATTTTTTCTTCTCCACGCAGCGGAAGGCGTGCCGGGCCACGTCCTCCGCGGTCACTTTTGATTTTTCAAAAAACGCGCCGGCCATATTGGCCTGCCGTTCCCGGGGCGACTTGAACTGGTCCATGAGGTTGGTCTTGAAAAAGGTCGGCGCCACCACCGTGACCCCGATGTTTTTCGTGGCCAGTTCCATGCGCAGGGTTTCAGACAGGGATATGACGGCGGCCTTGGGCACGTTGTAGCAGCTCATCTCGGCAAAGGAGGCGATGCCGGCCGACGAGGCCATGTTGACGATATGGCCCTTCCCCTGCCCGGCCAGAATGGGAATGAAGGTGCGGCAGCCGTAAATGACACTCATCAGGTCCACGTCGAGCATCCACTTCCACTGATTAAGGGAGATTTCCTCCATGTACCCGGCGCCGGCCACGCCGGCGTTGTTGACGACGATATCCACGCCGCCCCACTCTTTCACGTAGTGGGCCGCCATGGCATCAATCTGCTCCGGGTCGGTGACGTCACAGATCCGCTTGTTACCCGAGCCCCCGGCTTTTTTGACCAGTTCGACCGTTTCATCGGCCCGCTGCTCGTTGATGTCCGAAACGCCGACCCGCCACCGCTTTCCGGCGAACACCAGGGCCAGAGCACGGCCGAACCCGCTGCCCGCGCCGGTGATCACCACCCGTTTTTCCGGAAACCGCTTCATCTTCTTCCTCCTGCCTTTCGCCGCCAAAAGAGTTCCGGCTTTACCCTGCACAAAATTTCTACGACTGTTTAGTTTTTTTCTCACAGGCGGACCGGCCTGTCAATACACTATTTGCGTTATCTCTTTTCACGAAACAATATTTTTTTCTTGACAGTCAGCCAGATTTTTTCTTATATTGAACATACAGTCAATATAAAGAATCAGTGGAAAGCAACCAAATGGCCGTAACCAAGCACACCCTGGGATTGAGAAGGAATTTAAAGGAGCAGCAGCGGCGCGCCCAGATCAAGGAAGCCGCCATCAACCTGTTTTCCTCCAAAGGATATCAGCAGTCCACCATGGACGACCTGGCTGAAGAGGCCGGGGTCAGCAAGTCGCTCATCTACTGGTACTGGGAAAACAAGGCCGCCCTCCTTTCGGAGCTGATCGACACCTGCATGAACCAGTACATCGAGCTGCTGACCCAAGCGGCGGAACGGGACGAACCGTTTATCGACAAATTCTACGGAACGCTATGGAACTATCTGGACATATTCAGAAAAAATGACAGGCTCAACAAGCTGGTCCACTTCTGCTCCCTGCACAACAGCGGCGACGCCCATGAGAATTTTTCCCGGCGGGTCAATGATCATTACCGGCATGTCCTCGTCCTTCTGGAAAAACTTATCGGTCAGGCCGTCCGGGGTGGTTTTCTGCCGGAAACCACGGACTGCGCGGCCATATCTCTGCTTCTGCTTTCCCTGACCGAAGGCCATATTTACATGTCAATCCTGGAAGATCGCATTTCCCTGGAACGGATTTTCACCAGCATGTTTTACCTGGTGCTGAAACAGGAGCAACCCGCGCAGGCAACACCTGAGGCAGCGCCGCCGGGAAAGAAGAAACCGGCATCGGCCGGAAAACAAAAACATAAGGAGACCTTTTAATATTGAACCATCAGTACAAACACTCATCAACGTCGGTTACTAACTGGAGGGTACCATGAACGATCAGCAATTAAAGGCCGTAACGTCATTCCGGGAAAAATTTCTCGGCTTTGACATCGACGCCATTGACCGGGAGGCGGACAGCATGCTGGCTGCCGGCGTCACCGTCCGGATGTTTCTGGACACCTGCACCCCGGCCATGGCCGAGATCGGTGAAAAGTTCGAAAAGGGAGAATATTACCTGCCCCACCTGGTCATGGCCGGAGAGATGTTCAAGACCGCCAGCCGCAAGGTCAAAAGCGCCATGCACGCCGGCGACAGCGGCCCGGCCATTGCCGAGATCGTGCTGGGCACCCCCAAGGGCGATATTCACGACCTGGGCAAGGACATCTTCGCGGTTCTGGCCGAAGCCAGCGGGTACGCCGTCCACAACCTGGGCGTGGACGTCCCGCCGGAAGCCTTCATCGCCAGCCTGGAGAAGACCGGCGCCCCCATTCTGGGCCTCTCTTCTCTGCTGACGACTACCTTCGGCACCATTGAACAGATCGTTTCCCTTATGGAGAAAAAAGGACTGAGAAAAAACACCCGCATTATCCTCGGCGGCGGCGCCACCGAACAAAGCCTGATTCAGAAACTGGGCGTTGATTTTCAAACCCGGGACGCCTACGAAGGCATCACCATTCTCAAAAACCTGACCGACGGGGAGATAAAAGGAGGCGTTGCATGAACACAGCCAGAAAGCTCTACCCCCGGGACACCATGACGGCCCAGCAGCGGTTTGACGCCGTGGTCCGCCTGGAAAAACCGGACAGGGTGCCCCTGTCCCTGATGCTCTACTATTACGCCCCGATTCACGCCGGGGTCAAAATGAGTCAGTACATGAGCGATCAGACGACATATAAAAGAGTGATGAAACAGGTCTGGGAGGAGATCGGTCCCTGGGACATCTATTACAACATCAACCCTTACTCCCGACTGCTGTATAATTATGTAATGATGATGCGGGAACTCTGGCCCGGCATCGAACTGGAAGAAAACGCCATGTCCAAGATCGACGAGATTCAGTACATGGAGCCCGAAGATTATGACCGGGCGATCCAGTCCTCGCCGCTGCTGGCGGACATGCTCTTCCGGCTGCGCATGCTGCCCCGGTTCAGCCAGGAAGCCCAGGGCAAAGGAATGCCGGCCATACTCGCCATGATGGCCAGAGGACTCATCGGCCAGATGCTGTTCTGGCGCAGTGATTTCAAATGGTGGCGCAGCCAGGGGGCCGTCGTCCAGATCGGCTACCAGGCGGAAATGCCCTTTGACACTTTTTCCCAGGCCCGCAACGTCATCAACTTTTCTGCCGACCTGTTCAAGCGGCCGGAAAAAATCGGCCGGGCCGCCACCCATCTGGCCCGCAACTTTGCTGATTCCGCTATTTTGTTCTGTAAGCTTACCGGGGTGCCCACGGTTCAGTGTTACTGCCACCGCACCTCCAACAGCTTTATCTCTCCCAAGCAGTTCACCGAACTGGCTTTTCCCAGCCTGGAAATCATCGTCAACCGCGTCATCGACGCCGGCCTGACGCCCATTCTGCACTGCGACGGCGACTGGCTGAAAAATCTCAAAACCCTGCGCCGCCTGCCCGCTAAAAAAATCATTATCCAGCTGGACGGGCTGACCGATATTTTCGCGGCCAAGCAGGAGATCGGCGACCACATGTGTATCTTCGGCGACGTACCGGCTGCCAAGCTGGTCACCGGCACGGTCGCCGAGGTGGAGGAGTACTGCCACCGCCTGATCGAGGAGGTCGGCCGGGGAGGCGGCTTCATCCTGGCCGGCGGCTGAGAGATCCCGCCCAACGCGAAAGCGGAAACCATCCGGGCGATGGTTCAGGCGGTTGTCAAATACGGCTACTACAATGGCAAATAACATTTCGCTCAAACTGACGCCTCCCCTGGCCAGGGATATCCTGACCGGTGCCATCCGTCACCTGGGATACCCCGGCCCGGAGGCGGTCAGCGATCATATCTCTGCTCAGATAAAAGAGGGCATCGAAGAATGCCTCCGGCTTGCCCGGGTGGAATCGATGTGTCGGGCAACGGATTTTTCCGGCCTGGAAAAAACCGCCATAAACGGAAACGGCCTGAGACTGGAAACCGTCAACTGGACGCGGCTGGCTGCCCGCATGATAGACATCCGCGAGCTCTGCTGTTTCGCGGTCACCCTGGGCGGCGCCATCGACGACCGGATCAGAGAACTGGGCAAAGCCGCCATGCTCAAGGCGCTGATGCTCGACGCCGCGGCTTCCGTGCTGGCCGAGATGTATGCCGACCGAATCCAGCAGGAGGTGGGGCGTTATTACAGGGACAAGGGATGGCAATCCAGCGCCCGGTTCAGCCCGGGCTACTGCGATTGGCCCCTGAAAGAAGGGCAGGAGGCCCTTATCCCTTTCCTTAGGCCGGGAACCATTGGCATTCACGTATCGTCTACAGGGTTGATGATTCCCCGCAAATCAGTGAGCGGGGCGATCATCGCGGCCAAAACCATGCCCACCGTCAGCCCCTGCTATCTCTGCGTCAGGGAGTGCGCCCACCGGCGCTCACCTTATGAAGCCGGCGGCAACCGATAAAAATCTTTGGGCTTTCATTGACTTCAGTGCGAAGGCTGAGGGCTCAAGGATTCGCTGGCTCAAGGGAATGTAAAACGCGGCATCGTCCCGGAATCGACGGCGGGTTGAGTCAGGCAGTGTCTGCCCGGTTCACCGGGTGGGCGGTCAGAAAGCGGAGCAGTTCGTCCGCCAGGCGGTCCGGGGCCTCGATGGCGGTCATATGGCCGATGTCTTCAAACATCACATAGCGGCAGTCGGGGATATGTTGCGCCATGATCCGGGACGGTTCGATAAACAGATCGTCCTTTTCCCCGACAATGATCAGCACCGGGCAGGCAATCTTTTTCAATCCCGCCACCATCATGTCCGGGTCCCGGTAAAAAGACCGGACAAAAGCGGCGATACGGTTCCGGTCGCCGATACGGATCATCTCAAAAGCCTTGTCCCACATGACGGCGTTGTCCGTCGTCTCGGCGATCCCCCGGAAAAAGGGAAAGGGCTTGCGCTTGACGTATTCTATGATCTGTTCCCAGGTCTGTTTTTCAAAACTGGCGGCAAACTTTTCATAGAACTGATCCCGTTGCTCCTTTGTGCCCGGGAACGGGCTGGTGGCCGAACTGGTGTTGGTCAGGATCAGCCCGGCCAGACGGGCGCTGTTGTTCATGGCCCAGCGGGAGGCCGCGAAACCGCCGGTAGAATGGGTCAGCAGGTAAAAGCGGCCCAGGCCGAGATGATCGGCCAGTGCTTCAAAATCCGCGGCCACGGTTTCGGCGTCATCACCGGCCGGTTCGCCCGCCGTCACGGTGCGGCCATGGCCGCGCATGTCCATGGCCGCCACCCGATACCCGGCCATTGTCAGCCGGCCGGTTATCCCGGAAAGGTTCCAGTAGGCGGTGTTTTCGATCAGGCCGTGAACGGCCACCACCGGCTCACCAGCCCCGGTATCCTCATAATATATGGATGCGTTGTCTCTGTTTAAAAACGGCATGGTGTTCTTCCCGCCTTGATTGGTTTTTTTATTATATCCTTTTGTTCTCAGAAGACGATAGGTTGACGGCTTGTTGATTTTCAATAATGATAACGTGCTTGCACAAAATCGACTTTATCATGTTCAACGACATAAACCAGCCGATGTTCCTGCGTTATCCGACGAGACCAGACACCAGCGCCTAAAAACTTAAGCGGTTCAGGCTTACCAATACCCTGAAAGGGGTCTCGCATAATCGCCTCGATCAGTTGAAAAACTCGAAGAGCTGTCTTGCGATCAGTCTCCACCCAGTACCGCAGATCCTCTCTGAATTCTGGTTGGAATACAGATTCTTTCAGTTGTTTAGTACCAGATGGGGTTCTCTCCTTCTTACTCAAAGCCGACCTCTTTTCGAAGGTCATCAATCTTTTGAGGGGAACCTGATCCTTTACGGACTCTTTCAAGCGCTGTAAGCAGTCTTTTTGCGTTTCGGGGTGACCGGAGAAGGTGCGCTGTTTCGAGCACACCAGCCAACTCGTCAGCGGTTATCATGGCCACATCTTCACGACCACGTCGCTGGATAATTACGACTTCCCGGTTTTCGGTGACGGCATCCAATAAAGAAGCCAGGCCTGCCCGGGCTTGAGTATATGTTGTTTGAATTGCCATGATTATCTCCTGATTTTATGTACACGATAACAGTACATGTTCTGAACAAGTTTGTCAATAACGTCAGCGTTGATGCGCGGAGGAATCACCGCCCAGCGGGGGTTCCGAAAGTGGGAGACGGGATGGTGCTCCCCCGCCCGTTACAGCGCTGCCGAGCGCGGTTGGTTTTTTCGGAGAAAGGGGGCAGACTGTTTGAGCGCCGAGCTCTGATGAAGCACAATAAAGTGAGGAAGTAATAAAACCGGAAACCCGGTTATGAAAAAAATCCCCAAGCGAGTTTCTGCCCGCGCCGAAAAAAGCGGCCGCGCGAGGGAAGCCGCGCTGTCGGGCAATGTTTTTTTTGGTCCTTTTCTTTGCGCCAAAGAAAAGGACACATATAAAATTACATGGATTTTTTTCTCAGCGTCTGCCGCTGATCCACATAAATCCGGTCTTTGATGGCTTTTTCTTCCCGCTGGTTCAGATCGGCGAACATCAGCCCGAAATGATAGAGGCCGCTTTTGGGCTCAAGGGACACGCTCCGGACTTCGGCCCGGCCGACCCGCAGCGACTCCTCTTCCTTTTCACCGGGCAGGAGCATGATCCGGATGTTCATCAGGATCTGTCCCTTGGCCAGCATCCGGCCCTTGTTGTCCGGGAACATGACCAGTGAGCCGCCCTGGCTGATATCGACCATCTTCATCGCCACCTCACCCCCGTCGGTTTTGGCTTTCAGCAGTGCCGCCGGGTGGCATCTGATGCGAAAATGTTTTCTCCGGTGAATTCGCTCAATGGATTCCGGAACCGGAATCAGCACATCCCGGTCGCCGACCATGCCGCCCCCGCTGGTGATGAACCGATAGGGGACACCCTGATCACCGATAAAAGCGAAAGCCAGCTCCCACTCACTAACTTCAGGCTTGGCGGACTTGAATGATTGGGGACACTCGATCAGAAAATACCACTCCTTTTTTTTGGTTGTCAGCCGTTTGATGACCGCCAGGTGTTTTAAGCAGGACCCCCGCAGGTGAACATTAATAATGATCCCCTCTTTCTCCATTTGGCTGAAGATGTCTATCTTTTCCTGCCCGCTGACAATTTCGCTGGTATTCATGACAATCTGTTCCCGCGGTTTACATTGCCTCGTCCGGCAAAGCGTCCGGCTCCCGGTATTATTAATCCTTAATATTATATATTATCCGTTCGCTATTGTCAGCATTCTCTTTGATTTTGTTGTTTGCCGTTCCCACATGACCCTTGCAATACCACGACGCATAACTTAAACTCCATTAATTTTTCAGGAAAACCTATGGACGCAGAAAAGAAGAACCGGCTGGACCGCATGTTCTCACCCCGGGGGCTGGCGGTGTTCGGGGGCGTGACCAAACCGGGCGCCTTTGCCAACATGATCCTGACCAGCCTGGTCGCCTACGGCTATCCAGGGGCGCTCTATCCCGTATCGCCGGCGGGAGGGTCGGTGCTGGGCCTTCGGGTACGTCACAGCCTGGATGAGGTGGACGGACCCGTCGACCTGGCCTCGATATCAGTGCCGGCGGAGGCGGTGCCGGGTGTTCTGGAAGATTGCCTGAAGCACGGGGTCGCCGGCGCCGAGGTCCACACTTCCGGATTCGCGGAAACCGGTGAACCTGGCGGGGTCGAGCTGCAGCGGAAGATGAAAGTTATCGCCGGGCAGGGACTGCCGGTCATCGGCCCCAACTGCTTTGGCCTCCATTGCCCGGCCGGGGGAATAACCCTGCTGCCCGGGTTCGATTTTTCCCGGGAACCGGGATCCATCGCCCTGATTTCCCAGAGCGGCGGGATAGCCAATGACTTTGGCCACGAAGCCATCGCCGCCGGGCTCAAAATCAGCAAAGTCATATCCTACGGCAACGGCTGCGATCTTGAAGCCACGGAGCTTCTGGAATATCTGGCCGAAGACGGGGACACCCGATTTATCGCGGCCTATCTTGAAGGGGTTCGGGACGGGCGCCGCTTCATTGAAACCGTCCGGGCCGTATCCGCCCGCAAGCCGGTAATCATCTGGAAGGGCGGACTCACCCCTCTCGGCGCCCGGGCCACGCTCAGCCATACCGGATCCCTGGGGGGCGAGGAGCAAGTATGGCAAGGCGCGCTGGCGCAGGCAGGGGCGATTCAGGTAACGGGTCTGGACGAAATGGTGGATACCCTGGTCGCCCTAAACTACCTTAAAAGGCGGGGCAGACGCATCGCCCTGGCCGGCGGCGGCGGCGCCATCGGCGTGTTCAGTTCCGACCTGGCGCACCGGTGGGGGATGGACATCCCGGCCTTTGGCGACGAAACCCGGCGCCGGCTGGCCGCCTATTTTCCCACCCCGGGAAACAGCGTGGTCAACCCCCTGGACACCGGTACGCCGGCGTTCCCGCTGGAAGGCCTGGGCGGCATGATCCGGGAAATCACAACCCGGGAACCGGTGGATGTCCTGTTACTGATCATGCTGCTGCATCCCCTGGAGGTGGTCCCGGCCGCGTTCATGAAAACCGCCGGGCTGACGGTGGACGAATCGCCGGCCGAGCCTTACCTGACCGGCCTGTTGAATATTTTAACCGAAATCAGAGCCACCACGGACAAAGACATTGCCGTTGTCCTGGAAAACAAGACCTACCGGCTGGAAGATGTCAACGTGGAGCTGATACGAAGGCGGGTTGCCGGTCAGTATCAACGCCAGGGGATAGCCGTTTACCCTTCCGCGGAGAGAGCCCTGCGGGGCATCCGCAATGCCGCCGGGATAATGGAAATGACCGAAAAATGAAAAAAATCATTGTCGTCCTGCTGTTCTCTTTCCTCTTTATCGCCTTGAGCTCCTTGCCGGACATGACTCAGGCGGAGACCGATAAGGAAGACCCCGCCAAGCTGAGCTACCTTAACCGCAAGCGGCTTGAAATATTAAAAAAGATAATCACCAAAAATCTGCCTCGACGCATCCGCGTGGGCGCCATGGACACCTTTCTGTTCGGCCTGCAGGGAGCCCGCATTGACCGGTTCCTGATGACGGAAAACGCGAAATTTCTCAAAGCACACCCCGGCATCAACCCGGTGTTCATGACCGCGGAAAGCATTCTGGTACGGATCAGTCCTCTTATGCTTCTGGTCGGCCAGGTCTTTGTCGACGAAATGACGGTCAACTCCCCCCGCTATCAGATCATCCGCGACAAGGAAGGCAATTTCAATTTTGATGATCTCAGCGAGGCCCAGGACAGCAAACTGCTCAAATGGTTGCGCGTCAAAAAACTTACCGTTACCGACGGCGAGTATCGGGTCCATGACGACAGCGCCCTGGACGGTCCGGTGGAATATACCGTCGACGACGTGGATGTGCTGGTCACCGATTTTACCATCGGCGAGGTGTTCAATCTGGACATTAAGGCCAGGTCACCCGGCGCCTCCGCCCAGAACATGTCTCTGGCTGGAAAAGCCGGGCCCATGGAATTGAATCAGAAAAACGAAGAGATTCCCATCAACGGCGATCTGACCGTGAAGGATCTGCCCATCATTCCTTATCTTGGATACTCCTTCCCTAAGAACTCTCCGGCCAAGCCGGTATCGGGACTGATCAATATCGGCTATCATCTGAACGGCGACGCCTGGTCAGGCATGGCCCTGACCGGGGGCCTGCAGCTGAGCGAGGTGGTGCTTCAATCCGCCGACGGCGCCATGAGCGGTGAGCCCATCAATATGGATATGACCCTGCGCGAGCCGATCACCTTGTCCCTGAAAAACGATCTGCTGGAAATGAAGGGTCTTGATCTTTGCATCAACGGCAACCGGTTTTCTCTTTCCGGAAAAATGACCAACCTCAACGGACTACCCCGGGTCGATACCCGGGTTTTCACCGAAGACTTGAAGATTGAAACCATGAACGCCAGTTATCCCTTTCTGCTCAGGGCCTTTCCGGAACAGGTCAGCTTCGGCGGGGATCTTGACATGGACGTGCGGCTGGCGGGAAACCAGACGGACGCCACCATCGAGGGACGGATGGATCTGACAGACCTGACCTTCCGTTTTGCCGACTACTTCTTCAAGCCGCCGCAAGAGCCCCTGACCATGGATTTTAAGGCCAGGGTCAACACCAGCCAGATCCTGGAAGCAGGTGGCAAATTTGAAATGGGCCGATTTGAGCTGGGCCACTACAATTTTATCGAGGATATTTTGAACCGGCTGCTGGCCAACGCCGCCAACCAGAAAGAAAAAGAAAAACTGCTGGAATGCTACCGTCATCTGCCTCATGCCTTTGAAAAAATCACCGGCGAACTCTCGTATAAGGACGACCAGGCCCGGATCAGCGACATCCGTATCGTCAATCTGGCCCCGGAAAAGCGACCGGGCATTGATGCCGTCCTGAACGGCATGGTCAATTTCAGCGACAACTCGCTGAACATAAAGGGAGAGATCATCATTTCCGAGGAGCTGAGCCGGCGCATCCTCGACATAGCCCCCGGCAGCGCCCTTTATCTGTCCAACGGTTCCATTGTCCTCGGATTTCTCCATACCGGCACCATCGACAAGTTTGACCTGGAAATTTTTCCCGCGGGAATCCAGCTGGCCCAAGGGGAAACGCCGGAAACATTTGTCAGCGCTCAATAGCGAGGTCTGCCATGAAATGTCTGGTAACCGGGGCTACCGGTTTTCTGGGCACCAACCTGGTGCATGAACTGGTCAAAGACGGCTGGCGGGTCAGGGCCTTCGGCCTGCCCGGCTCCCCGACCGATTATATCAAGGGCCTTCCGGTGGAGGTCGTCTTCGGCGACATCACCGTCCCGGATGACATCGACCGGGCCGTGTCCGGATGCGAAGTGGTTTTTCACGTGGCCGGCGACACCTCCTGGTGGAAAAAGCACTTTGCCAGACAGCGGACCATCAATGTGGACGGCACGGTGAACGTGGCCGCCGCCTGTCTCAGGCACGGCATCCGGCGAATGGTTCACACCTGCACCATCGACGCCATCGGATACAACCCCGACGGCATTGCCGATGAGACATGGCAGCCCTACAATTACGCCGGCACCGGGTATAATTACGCCGACACCAAACGCGAAGGCGAGCTACGCCTGAGGGATTACATGGGCCGGGGACTTGACGCGGTCGTCATCTATCCCGGGAGCATGCTCGGGCCTTTTGACTTCACGCTGCAGTATGGCCGGCTGTTTTTTGACTTGCGGGACGGCAAAGTGCCGGGCTGCCCGGCTGGCGGTGTCAGTTTCGGGCATGTGACGGAAGTGGCCCGGGCCCATATCGCGGCGGCAAAAAAAGGCCGTTCCGGTGAAGGGTACGTATGCGCCGGCGTCAATATAACCTACCGGGAACTGTTCCAGGCCATTGCCGGGTATTTCGGAAAATCGGCCCCGCGGCTGACCCTGCCCCGCTGGGTACTGGTCGCTTACGGGCATCTCATGCAGGCGCTTTCCACCGTAACCGGTACAGCCCCGGACATGGATCCCGGCATGGCCCGGTACATGTCGGTCAAAGCCTTTTTTGATTCCTCCAAGGCGATCAGGGAACTGGATTACGTGATCCCGCCCCTGGCCCAAATGCTGGACGACGCCTATGCCTGGTACCGGGACAACGGTTTTCTGAAAGAAGAAAAGGGGCCATAGGCCGCGGGCTTCACTGACGGGTCTCCTCGCAAATCGTCTCGACCACACGCGGATCCGGCACCAACCCCAGCGACCGGGCCCTGTCCAAATCCGCCCGGGCCCGGCGTTGATCACCCATCATTTGATGACAGTAAGCGCGGTTGTAGAACGCTTTAGCGTCCTGCGCGTTCATACCGATCAGCCGGGTGCAGTCGGCGGCCGCCAGATCAAACCGCCCCATGGCCGCGTGGGCTTTGGCCCGATGGCCGTAGGCCTCCGGGAAATCCGGGACGAGCCTGACGGCCGCGGTGACATCCGACACTGCCAGGTCATACGACTTCTGCTGCAGGAAGAGTATCCCCCGATTGGTATAGACCCTGGCCAGGTCCCGGTTGCGTATCTCATTGGCCGGTTCTTCGCTCATCAGTTGAATGGCCAGCGAATAGTCTTTTAAGGCCGCTTCGTATTGTTTTCTTATCAGATAGATATTGGCCCGGTTGTTGTAAACATCGGCACAGTCCTCGCACAGGGTGATGGCGCGGTTATAGTCCGCCAGGGCGCTGTCATAATCCCCCCGGTTCCGGTGCGCCAGTCCCCGGTTATAATAGGCGGTGGACAAATTGTCATAATGTTGGAGGACATGGCTCCAGAGCGTGATGCTGTCCTTCCAGACCCTCGTCTGGTTCCAGGACATGACGGAAAGCGTTATCAGTCCCGCAAGGAGCCCGAGCTTCAGGGCCACGCGGCCTCTGCTGACGGTTGCCAGCAGACGGCCAACCCCCTCCGCGGCGATATAAAAGAGCCCGATAAGAGGCAGATAAGTATAGCGGTCCGCCGGCAGAGCCCGGCCCACCGGCACCAGCTGCAGCACCGGCAGAATCGTCACCAGAAAAAAAATGGCGCCGAACACGATATTGCGGTTATATCGGCCGCCAACCCACACGATCACCGTCAGCAGCGCCAGTATCGGGACGGCCGCCGCCAGCACCGGGGAAAGCATACCGCCGATTTCATCCAGCGGCGGGTAGCGGCAGGAGAGTCCGACCGGGACAAGCGTCTTGGCCAGATAAAAAACCAGTCCCCGGGCCGCGTTCATGACGTTATCCGCCAGGTTAAGAATCCGGTCATACCGGAGGGCGTTAAAAGCGCTCTGGGCCCTGGCCGTCAACGCAATGGCAGTTGCCGAAAAGGCAAAAAATGGAATCAGCCGGAAAGCGGCGCCCGACAGTTTCTCCCTGCTCCAATACCAGTCAATAAGCAACAGCAGCAGGGCGGGGAGTGTTACCGCCATGGGTTTCGACAGCAGCGAACATAGAAAGAAAACGAGCGACAGCCCATACATCCGGACGGATCCGTTTTGACGGCCGCGGGATCGGATATAAGCGATGGCGGCGGCCAGAAAGAAAAAGGCATAGAGGACATCCTTGCGCCCGGATATCCAGGCGACCGGCTCGACATGCAGGGGATGAATGCCGAAAAGCAGGGCCGTGCCGGCGGAAACGAACGGATTTCCCCGGGAGATCAGGTAAATCAGCCAGAAGACCAGTGCGCAGTTAGTTAAATGAAGGGTGAGGTTTGTGATGTGGTAGGGCCTCGGGTCAAGCCCGAAAAAGCGGTATTCCACCGCGTAGGAAACCAGTACCAGGGGATGATAATTGGCGGCGTAGAATGAGGTGAAAAACGATTTAACCTGCGCCGGCGACAACGTCCGGATGGCCGGATTCTCATACACATACAGGTTGTCGTCCCAGTTGACAAAACCGTTGCGAACCACGGGCAGCAGGGTGAAAAGAGTAACGACAATGCAGGCAATAAGATAACGTCTGGTCTTCCCTGTTTCCAAGCGTTCGCCGCCCCCCCCATTTTTTTTATACCATAACAAATCGGCCTTGGCGGATCAACCCCGGGACGCTTTGCGGCCAGGGCGCCACGATTGAAACATCCGGACCGAAAACAATAAAGAGGGGGCCGGCCTCCTTCCGGAGCCGGCCCCCTCTTTATTGTATCAGCAGTCAGGAACGTAACGGTTACACGATACCAAAGGCCATCATGGCTCTGGCCACCTTGACAAATCCCGCGATATTGGCGCCGGTGACATAGTCACCCTTTCTGCCGTATGCTTCGGCCGCATCCAGGCAGGACTTGTGAATACCTTTCATGATCAGCAGCAGCCGGTGATCCACCTCTTCCCGGGTCCAGGAAAGTTTGGAGCTGTTCTGGCTCATCTCCAGGCCCGAAGTCGCCACGCCGCCGGCATTGGCCGCCTTGCCCGGCCCGTAAAGGATATTATGGTTCTGAAATACCCGGACCGCTTCCGGAGAAGAGGGCATGTTGGCGCCCTCGGCCACGCAGAAGCAGCCGTTCTTGACCAGGGCCTCGGCATTGGCGCCGTCGATCTCATTCTGGGTGGCGCAAGGCAGGGCGATATCCACCTTGATGCCCTGTTCCCGGATCACATCCCAGACGTTTTTCCCTTCAAAACAAACGGTTTTGTATTTACCGGCATATTCGCTGACCCGGCCACGCCGCACATTCTTTAATTCCATAAGATAGCAGCACTTGTCGTCGTCGATGCCCTTTTCGTCGATAACGGTGGCGTTTGAATCACAGGCCGAAATGACCCGTCCGCCCATCTGGTTGACCTTTTCGATGGCGAACTGGGCCACATTGCCGGCGCCGCTGACCGCGACGACCTTGCCCTTGAAATCCATCCCCCGGGTAGCCATCATTTCCGCTGCAAAGTAAACGGTTCCGTACCCGGTGGCCTCGGGCCGGATCAGGCTGCCGCCGTATTCCAGCCCCTTGCCGGTCAGCACGCCGGTATGCTCGTTGCGGATCTTTTTATAATAGCCATACAGATAACCGATTTCACGACCGCCCACGCCGATATCACCGGCCGGCACATCCGTCTCCGGACCGATATGCCGGAACAACTCCCGCATAAAGGCCTGGCAGAACCGCATGATTTCCCCGTCGCTTTTTCCCTTGGGATCAAAATCCGATCCGCCCTTGCCGCCGCCCATGGCCAGGGTGGTCAGGGAGTTTTTGAAAATCTGTTCAAAACCCAGAAACTTGATGATGCCCAGATTGACGGAAGGATGAAAACGAAGGCCTCCCTTGAAAGGTCCGATGGCGTTATTGAACTGCACCCGGAAACCCCGGTTGACCTGGACTTCTCCCCTGTCGTCCACCCAGGGAACCCGGAATGTGACCGCCCGCTCCGGCTCGATAATGCGTTCATAAATTTTATTTTTGACAAATTCAGGATGGCGCTCAGTAGTTGGTTCCAGGGTTTCCATAACCTCGGTTACGGCCTGGTGAAACTCCTTCTGATCGGGATCCAGACGCTTGACCTTCTCAATGACGCTGGTGATAACTGACATGCCTTGTACTCTCCTTCTAAATTAAGAGGTTTTAAAAAATACCCGCCGCTTCTTTTACACAATAAATATTTTGCCGACAGCTTCCGGCGGTATCCTGCCGTGCCAGACTCTTTTAAAATAATGAAAGTCATCGGGTGATACCCCGTCCGTCGGAGAAAACGCCTCGGTCAGTTCTTTCAGGCTGTCAAACCCGCTGCCGAAAAAAGGCAGCTTTGAAAAAAATGGCCTGTCGCTCCGCGCGTCCACCAGGGCCGCGAAATGAACGGGAAGAAGCGGATCCCCCACGACCAGCAGGTATCTTTCACCGGATTCGGTGATCCGGTAATCGGCCGGCAGGGCCGCCGACCGGATTTCGGTGAAATGCTCCCTGAGAATCGCGGCTGCCTCATGGGCATCCACATCCTCAAACGACATCAGGTCCGGACAGTCAAAAAACCCAAGGGTGTAAAGCGCGACGCTGAAGCTGCTGATCTGCTCATATACAGGCTGCTGCCGGTCGCACATCATCATGATTTCGTCAATCCGTTCGGAAGCCAGCAGGCCTTCCTGGTTTATGCCCGCGCTTTTCTGCGCCAGCGCTCGGGTTACCGAAAACGTCACGTCCATATCGTGGATGGGATTGTTCTTCATGGGGACAGCCTCCTTATAAATACTGTTTATCTTTACCCGGCCCTCTTTACGGGGCGGGCTCTGGTTCACTTGCAGGAGCAAGTCTCGTGCCGGCTGATAGCGGAAGTGAAATTATCGAGTAAATGCTGACCAACATATTTAATTTACTTCTAATTAAAACAACGGGATTCATTGCGGAAGGCAAAAATGAAACGGGGAAAAAGGTTAAAAACAGACATCCGGCCGGAAAGGCCGGGGCCGAATCAGGGAGATAAACCCTTGATTCAATGGGATTCAGAGAGGCTGTTCAGAACATGAACAGCCTGGTCACGTGTTGAACAGGCCGGCCGTCAATCGGCGCCGCCGCTTCTTTCTGGTTCATCCTGCTGCTTTTTCAGCCGGCTGCGCAGGGTATTGCGGCTGATGCCCAGCATGGCGGCGGCCTGGACCTGATTGCCCTCACAGGCATCCATGGCCCTGGCCATCAGGGTAGTTTCGACCAGATCAATGATATCGGCGTAAATATTCTGTCCGGGCAGGCGAAGCAGCAGCGGGAAAATTTCTTCAATCTGATCCTTCAGCCGGGCCATGAGTTGTCCGGAGGTTGTTTCCTCCGGCATCGGCTCCGCCTCGGCGTCGGGAATCATCAGATTGCTTTCGGGAATTACATCCCCGGCGGCCAGCAGCACGGCCCGGCGGATGCAGTTTTCAAGCTCGCGCACATTGCCCGGCCAGGTGTAAGCCATCAACTTGTTCAAAGCGGATTCGGACAGATAGCAGGAAGGCCGCTTGTATTCGGCGCAGAACCGCAGCAGAAAATAGTCGGCCAGATGGGGAATATCCTCCTGCCGCTGTCGGAGCGGGGGCAGTTCCATGGTAATGACCTTGAGCCGCCAGTACAGGTCCTTGCGAAACCGGCCGGCCTCGATTTCCTTTTCCAGGTTTTTGTTGGTGGCGGCGATAACACGCACATTCACCCGGACGGGATGAGAGCCGCCGACCCGTTCGATTTCGCCCTCCTGCAGGGCCCGCAGCAGCTTGACCTGTGCCGACGGTGCCATCTCGCCGATTTCATCCAGGAAAAGGGTGCCCTGATCGCATCGCTCCAGCTTGCCGATATAGGTCCGGTCCGCTCCGGTGAACGCACCTCTTTCGTGCCCGAACAGTTCGCTTTCAAACAGGGCTTCCGGAATGGCGCCGCAGTTGACCGTAATAAACGGCTTGTCGCTGCGGCGGCTGTGGTGGTAAA